>NZ_JAKMSK010000001.1:0-208140 GCF_025772605.1 Campylobacter sp. CNRCH_2016_0050h
TATGATAACAAAACGCATTAGGCTCAAAATCTGGTAAGGGCAACCTTGTGTCGGTTCGAGTCCGACCTCGGGCACCATTTGCTTTAGTTTTAAACTTATACTAGCTAAAATATACCATTTACAAAAAAACTTCTATAAAAGGTTTATGTTGAATTACACATTGACAAAAAAAGATAAAATATTTTATTATGAATTAAATTTGAAAAATCAAAACTTTTTTGATACTTTTTTAAAAATAATGGAAAATAGTATTTTTAAAGTAGAAAAAATTCAAGAAAATAATTTTATCGTAAGTGGAGGTAAATTTACTTGGATTTATGAAAATGGTAAAAATATCATAATAACAGAATCTGCCTTTGAGATAATTGCAAATTTTATTCTAGATGATTTTTTTAATCTTTACCGCCAAACTCAAACAGATAATGAAACAACAAATAAAACCAAAGACGTAACCGAAGAAAACTATACACCTAAAATGCAAGATTTCATGGATCAATTTAGTTGTTTTAATATTCCTCAAACTTTAGATGCAAAATCTTTAAAAATCAATGCACAAGATATGTTTGAATTTGCAAAACAAATAAATGCTATGAGAGATTATTATGAAGATGAATTTGAACAAAGTGGCAAAATGGATTCAGAGCAAAAAGCTTTAAAAAATTATCAAGAAAAAATTATACAAAAAGCCTTAAGAGATGTCTTAGATATCACTCAAGAAGAATTTGAAAAACTCTCTTTAAGTGATACAAAAAAAGCACAAGATTTTATCGATGATGCTTTGGAGATTGAGCTTTTAAAATATACTGATATATTTATCAATCATAAATTAGATGATGATATTTTCACATGTATAATTAAACCTTTACTTGAAGAAGAAACAAAAAATCAAATAGGTTTTATACAATCTAAATCTTTTAATAACGTCAATTCTAAAGAATATTTTTTCAATTTAATAAAAGCTGGTGCAAAAGTGACATTCAAGCAAGCTCAAAAAAGTATGATAATGCAAAATTTTTATTATTCTTTACAAGCACAGCTTTGCGAAATTTATAATCAAAATAATCAAAATTACAAATTAGAAGACGAAGAAATAAATAATTTTATAGAATCTTTACCTAACTATATAATTTTTAACAAAATAAACATAGCTTTGCAAATATCTCAAGTAACACAAGGAAAAGAGCGTATTAACCAACTTGATGATATTGAATGTTTATATGATGAGTGGCAAAAAGAAGAATGTATAGAACTTTTTATGTTAGATTATACCTATAGTCCTCCAAAACTTTTAGCTTATGAAAGAATTGATGCAAACTTAAATGATGAAGAGATAAAAAATAAAGACCAAGAACTCATAAGAGCGAAAAAATTTAATTTTAATGCCATAAAAGCTTACAAAATTAAAAAAAGAAATGATTTTTCTAAACAGATCTTAGAAGAGTTAGCTCCTTCACAAAAACACGAATATACTATAAATTTAAATTCTATTGAAGAAAAATACATAAAAGAAATTTTAAATTTAGGTGAAAATGTAAATATTACAAATTTTCACATAAATACTATCAATTCTTTATTTAATAAAATTATCCAAAAACTTTGTGGTAATTTTTTAGCATTAGATGATGTTTTAGAACAAAGCAAAATACACGATTTAATTCACAATGATTTTATCGAAATTTTAATGCAAAAAAGTGTTAGTAAAAAAACTTTGAAAAATATAAATATTTGTGTTTTTGAACCTATTTTTAGTACTAAAGAATACGATTTTTATTGTAATTTAGAAAATGAGCAAAAACAAAATTTTGCCTTAAAAATAGATCAAAATTTTTTCAAGACTTTATTAAAATGTGGAGTAAGTATCACTCAAAAACACCTAAAAAAGCTACAAACCTTGAAAGAATTTTATACCTTAATGCATAAATTAAATCTTGAAAATTTTAATCAAAATTTAAATTATTACGAAAATCAAATATACTACACAAAAGACCATATCAAAATTCAATTAAAAAATTTAAATAAAATCACAAATTTTCAAGAATTTTTAAATAAAAATACAAATTTTATAGCTTTAAATCAAATTTTAGATATTTTAAGTCAAATAAAAGATTTATCTTCGTATGAAAAAGAAGAATTTTTACAAAATTATGATTTTAAAGATTGGCAGCATACTGATGGTGAAATTTTTGTATATGATAGACAATACATTAATGAAAACTCCATAGGTTTTTTAAAAGCAAATAAAGAATTTCAAGAACCAAAAATACGCTTACTAGGTTTTACACAAATTAAACCAAACAATAGCATAGAAAGTCAAGCAGAAGAAATATTTGATTATTTAATGCTAGGAGAATCTCTTTTTGATTTAGATAATATATTAAATTTCTTAAATATCATTAAACACAAAGAATATTGCTATGCCTTAAAAGCTAATATAACCTATGGATTAACATACAGACGAATGATAAATTTAAAAGAATTAGCAAATTATCTAAAAACAGAAGAAATTAAAAATATTATATTTATCCAAAATGACGATGAGTGCTTTAACTCCTTAAGTAAAGCTTTGAAAATATTAAATTTAAAAGCAAATTTTGATTTTAAATTAGATTTAGATAATAATTTGCAAATTTTCATACTAGAAAATGAAGAGAATAAAAATTTAAAATCAGCTATTATGTTTGGAGATACCACAGAGGAAGAATATATTTTAGATTTTATAGAAAAAGAGCAGTTTAACCAAAACTCTCTTCCTTTACTTTTTGATTTAAATTTTAGACAAAATGGCAATGGAGGAATAGCTTTAAATTCTATTTTTTATCAAGGTTGTTGCTATTTGGAAGACAACTATACTAAAGTTGATAAATACATAGGTAGTTTTGATTTTTTTCAATGTAATTGTTTTTTAAAATATTTTAAAAATGATTTAAAAAAGATCATTATATCCTATATAGATAGAAGCGAAGAAGAGGATTTTAACATTGACGAAAATATAGAATTTAAATCTAATTTTGATAAAAAATTCTTTGACTATGTTTATTCTTATAAAAATTCTTACAATAATCTTTTTATATGTGAAAAAAATAATATACTTTATATTATGTTTTGTATAGATATGTATCAATCAAATTTAGAAGATAATTTTACATGCATGAGCTCTTTTATAAATAAACATTTTCCACTAAGTGTAAAGGAAGTTAAATTTTACTCACGAAGTCCTTATGAAAAATTTGGACTAGAAACATTTTATATACAAGAACAAATACAACTAGAAAAATTACAAAACATTAAACAAACAAATGAAAATTTTATTTCATTGCAAAGCATCAAAATGGCTAAAGAATTTTATGATACATTAAAACCTTTTGATGGTTTAAATGCTCTAAAAATTTATAATGAATTTAAAAAAATTTGCCTAACACCAGTGAATTTTTTAGAAAATACAGATAAAGATTGTGTAGATTTTTTTATAGATATTGATATTTCACACAATAGACCATTTATAGATGAATATTATATTTGTTTCAAATTTGAGAAAGATTTTTACACTTTTTTTAAAGATGAAAATCTAAGTAGATGGGTTTTAACGATAACTTTTAGTCTATCATATGATGAGTATCTTGAGCAAAACAAATCTTACTCAAGCAATGATAACAATGGAGAATTTATTAAATATGCAAATTTGAAAGAAGTAGATGATATGGAAAATCTAGAAATCAACTATGAAGAGCAACAAATAAGATGTGAAAAAATCTTTGACTTTATAGAAACAAATCCACTCTTTAAGAAATTTTTCAATAAAAACAATCCTAGGAATTTTAAATTACGATTTGCCACTTATGCTGAACAAATTGATGAAATAGTTTGGATTAATAACACTTGGATTAAATAAAGAAAGGAAAAAATAAAAACACTAAAAAATTGAAAACCAACAACACAGGAAAAATTATGGATTTTAATACCGATATTTTAGAAAGCTTAGATGATTTCAAAGCATTTTTAGATACAAAACCTAACAAAGAAGTTTTAAAGATCGTAAAAAATCATATTGATGATTTTATGGAGGGTGCGTATGATAATTTAGATCCAGAAAACTATGAAGTTGCTTTTGAAGAAGATACTGGTATACCTTATGATGAAGCAGATGAGGATGAATTTGAGGATTGGTTTATTAAAAATGTGCTTTATCATGATGATTTAAGTGAGATTTATAAAATACTAAAATCACTTGTTAAAGATTAAAACCCAATTTACAAAGAAAGGAAAAACAATGAAAACATTAGAAGAAATATTATCTTTAGAAGAAGATGTAGATAAATATGTAAAAAACTTATGTTTAGAATTTTATGATCTTGTAGAGGCTAACAAACTTGAAGAAGTTAAAGAATTTTTAAAAGATTATCCTGTGCCTGAAATATTTTTTTGAAAAATGCTATACACCTTATTGGGATAGTGAAAACAAAAGAGCTATTATAGATACTGCTATCACTTTAGCTTGTGCAGGACTTGCTTATGATAAAAGTAAAAGTTTTGAAATGATGGAGTATTTTGAAAATTTAGGACTTAAAGCCAATGAAGTGTGCTTTGGATACAATGTACTTAGTAGGTATATTGATAGAGATGGAAAAAATAAAGAAGTAATAGAGTATTTTTTTAAAAAAGGATGCACATTTGAAACTTATAATGAAGAAAGCGGCAGCACTCCTTTACATGAATGGATATTATGCGGCGAAGAAGTGAAGTATTTAGAAGAAGCTTTAAAACTAGGAGCAAATCCTAATATGAGAGCTATTAAAACAGAAAGTGAATTTAGCTTTACTAATACAGGAAAAACCTATAGGAGCTTGTGTGGAAGTGCTAATCAAATATGGAGCTGATGTAAATGCGGCTAATTGTTGTATAAGTGATATTGAAGATGGGAAAATTGAATATTATGATCCTGCTACTCCATTAGATAGAGCTAACACCTATGATATAAGCAAAAACATAAAAATCTTCAAAAAAGCAGGAGCTAAGACTTGGGAGGAATTGGTTGAAGAATACAATATCGATACAAGCTTAGAAGAACCAGAACAAATTAAAATGTATGAAGAAAGAAGAAAGGATAAAAAATAAGATTAATAAGGTAAAGAACAAAAAAGGATTTTTCATTGAAATTTAATGATGTGAAATTTAAAATCAAAGAATTTGAAAGTGTAGATATCATCAGTGATTATTCTCTTGCCTTTTATTTGCCTAAAGAAGAACATATGATGGGAGAAGAAAACAAGAATAAAAACCAAAAAACAAAAAAAGATGAATATCGCATCAATAAAAGTAATTCTTTAGAATATATACAAAAAATCAATGAAGAATTTGATAAATTAAAAGATTGATGCTTTACCTGCTAAAGAATATAAAAGAAAAAATTATGAATACGATGTATTTTATGATGTTTATACAAGTAAGGATAATATAAACAAGTGCATAAAAAAATCCCGATAGAAAATGGTGTGGCAATAGTAACAAAAGATTTTTTAGAGGAATTTTATGAAAATTCTGTTAAGGGTCAGTATAATTGTAAATGGTGTCTTATACCCAGACTAATCCGCAATGAAGGAGAATCTAGTTTTGATCCTGTGCCTATTTTAAATAGTAGCTTTGTCATTTCAGAATTAAGCAATATCAAACAAAAAACCCTTACTTTTCAAAGAAAAATAGCCAATGTGGAACATCCAAGTCATTTTGCTTTACAAAGCCCTAAGGAATTTAAAAGTATGCTTGAAAATGAGCAAAGCTTTGCTTCTTATGGTGGTAAAGAAAAACAAATAGAAGAGCTTTTAAAAAGCGCACAACATAAGCTTGAAACCATTAAAAAAGCAGATGGAATTTCTAAAAAAACTAAGGAAGATTTAGAGAAAAAGCAAAGAAAAGAAGTTGAAAAATGCAAAAAATTAAAAAATAGCAAGAAAAAAATTTCACCCAAACTCATAGGAGATACGGGAGAATATGTCACTTCTTTACTTTTTGGGAAAAGATCCACACGCTATTTAAGCAATCAAAGAAAACTAGATACTAATTTTAATACTAAAGGTTTTAATCGCACCATACCTGATTTTTTAGTAACGCTAAATGATTACCCTACTTTAGTAGAGGTTAAAAATGTTCAAGATCAAGCTTTAACAGAACAAATAAGCTTTGAGTTAAAACTTGCTAGAGAATATGAGCTTGATTATTTATTTTTATGCAATCATTACACAAAATTAATAGATAATATAACTAATCTAGAGATATTTAATAAAGACAATAAAAACCATAAAGGATCAAGAAGTGGTTTTATCTACCACAGACATGCTCACAGAAGCATAAAGACAATATTTAAAGAAATATATCTACACCATATCAAAGGAGCAGCACCTAATAAAATAGTAATAAAAAGATTAAATTTAAATGACCCTGTTCATATAGAAGAAGAATTAAACAAAAACAAACAAATACAAAAAAACTAAAGGAAAAACAATGAAAACATTAGAAGATATCAAAGCTATGAGTTTTGAAGAAAAAATGCAAATTCAAAAACAGTTATTTGATTTTATTAGTAATAATGACTTGGAAAATGTTAAAAATCTTTTAAAAGATTATCCCATAAAAGAAAGCTTTTATGAGGCGCATTTTACATACCATCATAATAATGAAGATTATGAGCTATCTTTATTTGATCCAGCAGCAAGCTTATTAAGGGCCGCATTTGCTTGTGAAGAAAATAATAATGATTTTTCTATTTTAGATTATTTATTTGATGAGTATGGTTTAAGTTTAAAAGATCCTAAATATAATTTTGCTTTTCCCGACATGAAACATATCAAAGAAGCTAATGAAAAATATATTTTAATGAAAAAAGTAGAAGGAAATAGCATTATTTATAAAAAAGCTCTAATCTACGCATATATACTAGGCACTAAAAACCCAAATTCTCAAATCATACAATATCTAGTCAATCGTGGAGCTAAATTTGAAGTGCATAAAGATGACTTTGGTTGGACTCCTATGCATTTTTGGGTTATGCAAAATAATTATGAATTATTAGAACTAGCTATTAAAGGAGGGGCTAATGTAGATATGCAAACCCGACTTATTCAAGAGAGTGAATACAATGAAACTCTTTTATTTGAAGCTGTAAGCGAACCTGAAACTTATAAGGTTACAAAGCTTTTAATCGAACTTGGAGCTAATGTGAATTTTGCTACCCCAAGAACTCCTTTAGATAATGCAAAAGGATCTAGAAATAAAAAGCTTTTAAAAGATGCAGGAGCAATGACTTCAGAGCAAATTAGAAAAAAATATAATTTACCAGCATATGATTCTTCTCATTGTGAAATTAATGGAAAAACTGATTTTGACTTATTAGGTAAATATCGTGATGAATGCTCCAAACTTTTAAACGATGCTATAAAAAAAGCCAAGGAGAATGGAGAAAAAAAAGATGTAAATAAAGTTTCAACACAAGAAACTACAATAATTTTAGGAAAAACTCCTAAAGAGCTTATAGATGCTGTGCAAAATTTTAAAGTTTTAAAAGCTTTAAATTTATTACAAAATGACGCTATTAAAAGCATCGACAAAGACATTTTAAAAATATGTGATGATGCTATAAATGAGTTAATCGATAAAGTTGTAGTAGATTCTAACAAAGGTAAAAATATAGGAGATGGTATTTATATAGAATTTAGTGAATTTATTTGCATTGATTATAATGATGATGGTTATAAAGATTATAGCGGGTGTGTAAGGAAAGAACTCAAAAAAAGTAGTCTTTATGAGCTAAAAAAGATTTTAGAAGATATTATAAAGGGTAAAAGCATAGAATCTGCTTTGCACAGTTGTGCTTTTTATGATAAAAAAGGTAAATTTAAACCAAAACATCCAAATCTTTGCTACATTCCATTTAATCTTTTTGAATTAAAAATATTAGTAGAGATGGAATTTATATCTTTAGGGCAAATTGATTTAAGTTACATAAAAGACCTAAATCAACTTTTTGCTAGTTATTCTATGGAAATCATTCATTTGCATACAAATAGGAAAGATTTTAGCGGGATAGAGTCTTGGGATGTGAGCCAAATCAAATACATGAATGGACTTTTTAAAGGATTAAAAGATTTTAATGCGGACTTAAGCAAGTGGAAAGTTACAAATGTAAAAGATTTTGAAGAGATGTTTTGTGATTGTGAGTCTTTTAAAAGTGATTTATCTAAATGGAAACCAAAAAAAGCTGAAAATATCAATTCTATGTTTCATGGAGCAAAATCTTTTGACTGCGATTTAAGCGAATGGAATCTACCAAGCGAATTAGTAGAACAATCAAACAATATATTTAGTGACTGCTCTTTACAAAATAATCCACCTTCATGGTATAAAGCAGTATTTGATATGGATAATCCAAGCTATGAATTATTATGTAAGCTTGTTAAGGCGCATGATTATAAGCAGGCTAAGATTATTTTAGAAAAAATAATTCCTTTGCAAAATGAACAATACAAACATATCACTCAGCTTTGTTTTTATGTACCAAAAGGAACGATAAGCAATGCAATGCCAGATGAGGATTTTTTTAGTACTCTTGTAAAAAATGCAAAATCTCAAGGCTTTCATATTCCTATTAGTGATGAAGTGATGCATACTTGTTTGCGTTTTGATAAACTAGAATATGCTAAATTTCTTAGAACATTAGGCTATAAAGTAGTAATTACTAAAGAAAACAAATTTGGTTTATCTGTTGCATTAGAACATAAGTTGAGCACAGAAAACAAAAATATTTTAGAGTTTATCTTGGATAATCTTGATAGTAAAATCAATACTACATTTTTTGAAAATATTAGACTTAATCAAACGCCTAATATAAGATTTTGCGATGCAGATGATGAAACACTTGATTTTTTCTTTCAAGAATTAATAAAGCGTTACCCTAAAGAGATGCTTGATGAAAAACTACTAGTTATGTTTGTGCATAGCGATCTTATTTATTTACTTTTTAAACATGGATTAAAAATAGATTTAAAAAATATACCATATGATCTAAATATAGTAGGAAGGTATTACTTAGCGCCGATTCAGAAAATGCTCGCTTATGAAGCAAAGGGAAGAGTATCAAGATTTTTACAGCTTTTAAGACATAATTTATTGCGTGCAGATTCTATTATAGAATATCATACTGGAGTAAAAGCCCCTGCGTTGCTTATTTTTTTAGATAATTTTAAGGATAGATTAGACCTTGATGGTAAAGAATACCCAATAAAAGACATTTTAATAGAATTTGCAAGTCATAATGTAGATATACAAAAGCTTGGAACTTTTTATGATAAAGATTTTTATGAAATTTTAAAATTAAGCGAATATAAACAAGAAATATTGAAAATTTTTAAAAAATAAATATATATTATATTTGACAAACAAAAATGGTTTTTTATATATATTTTAGTTATCTTAAAAATTCTGTCTTACTAAAAAATAATTAAATTTTTAACTAAAAAATATATAAAAACCTTTTTTGAGACATTTTATAGGATAACCTTGTGATTTTTTAAAATGGCATTGAATTTTATCAACTTAAATTTGCATATATAAAATCTCATATAAAATTCAAACCTATTTTTATTTAAATACTTAAGTTTTACATTTTTGAGCTATCACATCCATAGCTTCTTGCGAGAGAACAAAATTTGTATGATAAAGCAAGCAGCTACCCATATCAAGTACTTTTAACACAAGCTTTTTATTATTAGCATCTTTTGGATTATGTCTTGTATTAGCTAGATCATAAATTTCATACACCATATCTTTACTAAGCTTATTAATGTCAAGTTCTATGATATTTTCTTCAAATTTCATAGGATCTTGTGTAAATTCTTCTTTGTTTTCTTTTTTTACAAAGCTTTTTTTCTTACTAAAAGATTTTAGCTCATTTTCTTTTGCTTCTTCTAGAGTGTAAATTTCATTTAAACTAAAGCTTAAGTCATTGTCATTGTTTTTATATCTTAGTAAAAAGGCAAAGGCTTCATCTTTGCTTTCTTTAAAAAGTGTTTCAACTTTTTCTACTTGAGTTTCAAAAATAATCATATCAAAAGAAGAATAAAAATCTAAAACCACAGCCTTAGCATATCTTTTACCACTTTTACTCATCATTGATTTAAAATCTTCAATCTTTCCTACAACCAAAAGCTCACCCTCGCCTTTGAGTGTTTCAAAATCCATACTTTTAAAATATTCTATACCTTCTATTTGACTTGCAAATTTATCTAAAGGATGACCTGATACATAAATTCCTAAGATTTCTTTTTCATAGCCTAGTTTTTCTATTAACTCAAATTCTACTTTGCTATCGTGAAGCCCTACTTTGATATCTGCTGCTATTTCTTCTTCTCCAAAAAGAGAAGCAGTAGAATTTCTTTTAACTTCAGCTATTTTTCTACTTGTTTCTGAAATAAGCTCAAGATTATCCACCAAGCATTTTCTAGTATAGCCAAACTCATCAAAAGCACCTGATTTAGCTAAATTTTCTATAGTTTTTTTATTAATCTTAGTAGGATCAATAGAGCTTATAAAATCATCAAAATCACTAAAGCCCTCTTCCTTGCGAATAGTCATGATATTTTCTATCGCAGGAATTCCCACACTCTTAATCGCTCCAAGCCCATAAATAATAGCTTCAGAACCATCTTCGAGCTTAGTTGCACTAAATTCTCTTTGAGCTTTATTGATATTTGGCGGCAAAAGCTTGATATTCATTCTTTTCATCTCTTCAATGTATTTTGCGACCTTATCCACATTGCTTTCTTCACTTGTTAAAAGCGCAGCCATAAATTCACTTGGATAATAAGTTTTTAAATACGCTGTTTGAAAGGTTATAAGCGCATAGGCAGCCGAGTGAGATTTATTAAAACCATATTCAGCAAATTTCAAAATAAGCTCAAACAAATCATCAGCCTTTTTCTCATCATAGCCTTGTTTTTTAGCGCCTTCTAAATACTCTGCTTTAAGATTATCCAAAATTTCTCTTTTTTTCTTACCCATAGCACGGCGTACATTATCAGCTCCACCCAAAGAAAAACCACCAATTTTTTGTACTATTTGCATAACCTGCTCTTGATAAACTATAACCCCATAAGTGTTTTCAAGTATAGGTTTTAAATCTTCAAATGCATAAGTAGCAGCCTTTCTACCATGTTTGATATCGATAAAATCATCCACCATCCCACTATCAAGTGGTCCTGGTCTATATAAAGCCAAAACCGCGATTAAATCTTCAAATCTTTCAGGCTTTAACCTAGCATTCAAACTTTGCATACCGCCTGATTCTATTTGAAAAATACCCAAGGTATTACCACTTTGTATGGTTTTATAAACCTTAGGATCATTCATATCAATCTTTTCCCAAATTACATCTTTACCATAGCGCTTTTTTACTAGCTTAATCGCATTATCAATTACTGTAAGAGTTTTTAAACCCAAAAAGTCAAATTTGATTAAATCTACATCTTCAAGATATTCTTTAGAATACTGGGTTACCAAATGACGCTCATCATTTTTGCTTTGTCTAAAAAGCGGAGCTTTATTCCACAAAGCTTCATTAGATATCACAACTCCGGCCGCGTGCATACCTGCATTTCTATTTAAACCCTCTAGTGCCTTAGCAAAATCCCAAACTTGACGCCCCTTTGGATGAGAATTTACAAATTCAGCTATTTTTGGTTCTTGCTCATAAGCTTTTTCTAAAGTAATTTTTAGCTCTTCAGGAACTAATTTTGCCAAAGCATCTGCATCAGGTATGCTCATATCACAAACCCTAGCTACATCACGGATTACCCCCTTTGCTAAAAGCTTACCAAAGGTAATGACTTGTGCAACCTTTTCAGCTCCATATTTATCGATCACATAATCAATCACTTCCCCTCTTCTATCTTGACAAAAATCCACATCAATATCGGGCATTGATACACGCTCAGGATTTAAAAATCTCTCAAAAAGAAGATTATAAGGTATAGGATCTAAATCTGTAATTTTCAAACAATACGAAACTAAACTCCCCGCTGCACTCCCACGCCCTGGGCCAACTGGTATATCTTTTTCCTTAGCTGCGGCGATAAAATCATGAACGATTAACATATAACCTGAAAATTTCATATTTTTAATAATACTAATTTCTAAATCAAGCCTATCTTTATACTCTTGGTGCTTACTCTCATCGATAAATTGAAGTCTTTCTTCTAAGCCTTTTTTACAAAGATACTCAAAAACTATATCATCATTATCAAAGCTAAATTCTTGATCTTCTTGTGCTAGATTTAAACTATATTTTTTTGCATATTCACGGGTAAATTTAAAATTTGGTGGGGTTGGATCGCCTAGTTTTAATTCTAAATTGCATTTATTAGCTATTTCTTGAGTATTTTCAATGGCTTCAGGAATATCAGCAAAAAGCTCGCTCATTTGCTCTGGTGTTTTTACATAAAACTCATGCACCTCATGTCTTAAACGCCCTGGATCATCAAGCTTAACCCCCATGGCTATACACATAAATACTTCATGAGCAGCTGCTCTTTCTTTAAAAGTGTAATGCGTATCATTAGTTGCAATAATTTTTATATCAAGCTCTTTAGCAAGTTTGATGATAGAATCATCGATAAATTTTTGATCATCAATACCATGACGCATAATTTCAAGGTAAAAATCATCTCCAAAAACCTTTTTATACCATAAAGCTGCTTCTTTTGCACCCTCATAACCCTTTGCGCCAAATTTTATATTTCTTTCATTCTTGGTATTTAAATGCCAATTAACCTCACCTTGCAAACACGCAGAAGAGCAAATCAAACCCTCACTATGAGCCTCTAAAAGCTTTTTATTAATCCTTGGGTAATAATACAAGCCATGTATATAACTTTGCGAGCTCAAATACATCAAATTTTTATAACCAATTTCATTTTTAGCAAATAAACAAAGATGGAAACGCTGTCTTGAGCTTTTATCACTTAAATCATCGTGATTATGTAAATATGCTTCAAGCCCTATAATAGGCTTAATTCCTTCAGCTCTCATTGTTTTATAAAAATCAATAGCACCAAACATATTTCCATGATCAGTCATAGCAACACTTGTTGCACCTTGTGCTTTTAGCGTTTTAGCTAGCTCTTTGAGTTTATTTGCTCCATCAAGTAAAGAATATTCTGTATGTAAATGCAAATGTGTAAATTGGCTCATATTTTTCCTTGTATTTTTTTATTATTATAAAAAAAAACCTTAAATTTAAAACTTACAAGCATAAAAAATGTATAATAGCTTACTTTCAAAAAAGGAGTAAAAAATGGAAGTAAAAATTTATTATTGTAATCTTTGAAATTACAAACCACAAGCTGCAAGGGTTGCAGAAGAAATACAAAATGAATTCAAAGATGCGCAAATTTCTACCATAGAAAAAGGTGGTGGTCATTTTATAGTAGAAGTAGATGGTAAAATCATTTACTCTAAAAAAGACTTGTTTAATTGTGAAGTAGATAGATTTCCTCATGAGGGTGAAATTACCAAGCTTATGAAACAAATATAAGCTAAACCCTCATTAGCGAGGGTTTATTTTGTTAAAGGAATAAGCATACCTTCATAAAGTTTTTGATAAATTTCTTCTGAGCATAAATGTTTAGCAAGCTCTAAACCAAATAAAATAGCCGTAGCAGGCCCAGCTGCTGTGATGACATTTTCATTTACCACAACTGCTTTATTTACTCTTATACCTTCAATACCCGCTTCACAACCAGGATAGCAAGAAAACTCCCCGTTAATCACCCCTGCTTTTGCCAATACCATAGGTGAAGCACAAATAGCAGCTACGATTTTTTTCTTAGCATGTAAATCTTGTATGATTTTTATGATAAGTGAATTGTTTTTTAAATTCATCATACCTTCAAATCCACCTGCCAAAGCGATTGCATCTAAATTTTCTTGATCAACACTAGCCAAACTCACATCAGCCCTTATGCTAATTCCATTAGCTCCTTGCACTAAAAGCTCATCATCTAGTGAAGCAATAATAACTTCTAAATTTCCACTAGCCTCCCCTGCTCTTTTTAAAACATCAGCTATACCTATAAATTCAGCCTCTTCAAAACCTTTTGCCAAAGGCACTAAAACTTTTTTCATTTTTCCTCCTTTTAGTCAATAAATCTTTTATTTAATTCATGAAAATATTCTATGCGTCTATCGCGTAGAAATGGCCACCATCTACGCACATTTTCACATCTTTGCATATCAATTTCAACGATTTTACAAAGCTCTTGTTTATCATCAGCCCTAAAAAGCTCTTCACCTTGAGCCCCAAAAACAAAAGAATTCCCCCAAAATCTTATACCTTCTTCCACACCGCTTTCATCTTTTTCAAAACCCACTCTATTAATAGCTACTACAGGTAAGCCATTAGCTATAGCATGACCTCTTTGCACACCTATCCAAGCTTCAAGCTGTCTTTGTTTTTCTTCTTTTTCATCCTTATCAAACCAACCTATAGCGGTAGGATAAATTAAAATTTGAGCTCCCTTTAAAGCCATTAACCTAGCAGCTTCAGGATACCATTGATCCCAGCATATTAAAACACCAAGCTTTCCAACACTTGTTTGTATAGGCTCAAAACCCAAATCACCTGGAGTAAAATAAAATTTTTCATAAAAACAAGGATCATCAGGAATATGCATTTTGCGGTATTTGCCTGCTATGGAGCCATCTTTTTCAAATACCACACTAGTATTATGATAAAGCCCTGCACTTCTTTTTTCAAATAAAGAAGTTACCAAAACAACTTTATTTTCCCTAGCTATATTAGACCAAAATTTAACATCCTCTTCATAGTCATTTGCCAAATCAAAAAAGTTTGTATTTTCACTTTGACAAAAATACTGCGTTTGATGAAGCTCTTGCAAACACACAAGCTCAGCCTTTTCTTTTGCTGCTTGTTTAATAAGTTCGCATGTTTTTTCTATAGTTTTTTCTTTATTTTGTTTAAATTCTTGCTGAATGAGCGCTAATTTCATTTTTACTCCTTTCTTCTTCTGAATCATCATAAGGATCTAAATGTATATGGATATTCCAAAAATCATCTTTAAAATGTTCTCTTATACTATCTTCAATCTCATCACCAATCTCATGAGCTTTTAAAAGTGATATTGTAGGTTCAAAAACTAAATGCACACTAACATAAAGCATATCAGGACTTTTTCTAGTTTTTAAATGATGAAAACTTTTGACTTCTTTATTTGTACTTATGATTTGTTTAATCACTTCAACTTGTTCTTTATCAATAGCTACATCTAATAAAATTTTAGAACTTTCCTTAATGATTTTAAAAGCTGAAAAAATCGTATATAAACTTATAGCTATACCAAATAATCCATCAATAAAATGATAATTTGTAAAAGCTATAATCACAAGTGCTAAAAGCGTTAAAGCATTAGTCAAGAAATCTATTTTGTAGTGTAAGCTATCAGCTTTTATAATCAAGCTTTTTGTTTTTTTAGCAACATAATTTAAAAAAACCACCAAACACAAAGTCACAGCCATAGCAAAAGCCATGACAAAAATTCCAAGATCAAGTTTTTCTACACTTTCTTGATTGTGAATTTTCAAAACACTCTCATAAAAAATATAAACCCCAATCCCACTAATAACAAGACCTTCAAAAAGCCCCATTAATGCTTCAATTTTACTAAGGCCAAAATTATATTCCTTGCTAGAGCCTTGAGAACTTTTTTTCAAAGCTAAAAAATTTAAACCCGAAATCACACAATCAAGCAAAGAATCAATCGCACTAGAAAGTACTGCAACAGAACCTGAAGCTAATCCTACTGCAAATTTTATAATAGCTAAAAAAATAGCACATACACTTGCAATGATAGTTGCGCTTTTTTGTAAATTCATCTTTGACCTTCATAGCGGTTTTGACAAGAACAATGCAAAGAACCATTTTGTCTTAAAAACACCCTTGCATCAACCCCTACTACTTTTCTATCTTTGCATGCTTTTTGTAAATTTTCTAATACCAAAGCATCATTTTCATCATTATAAGTTGGCACTATCAAACCACCATTAACAAAAACAAAATTTGCATAAGTAGCACCAAGTCTTTTACCTTCAAAATACAAAGGCTTAGGTAAAGGAAGCTCTAATAAATCAAATCCTGTTTTTTTAAGTTCCTCTTCCATAGCCTTTAAAGGTTTATAATGCTCATCATTTTCATCTTTACACACACAATAAGCAATAGTTTTTTCATTTATAAATCTTGCTAGAGTATCTATATGATGATCAGTATCATCGCCTTTTATATAACCATGATTTAACCATATAATTTGTTTTAAGCCAAAAATTTCTTTTAACTTAGCTTCAATTTGCTCTTTATTTAAATGTGAATTTCTATTTTCATTTAACAAACAAGCACTCGTTGTAAGCATTACTCCTTGCCCGTTAAAATCAATGCTTCCACCTTCTAAAATAAAATCTATTTTTTCTAATTTTCCAGATAATTTTTGTGCAAAAAGTTTAGAATTTACAGCATTATCTAAAGAACTTTGAAATTTATCCCCCCAAGCATTAAAAGTAAAATCAAGCCCTATAATTTTATCATCTTCACGCGCATCAATTGCACCAAAATCTCTAATCCAAGTATCATTAGTATCACACTTAAAAAAATCTAGATTTTTTATATGTTTAAATCTTTGAAAATCTTTTTCACTTGGAGCAATAAGTAAAACTTTTTGAAAATTTGCCACAGCTTTAATAAATTCCTCATAGCTTTGCATAATTTCTTCTAAATAAGGACTCCAATCGCTATTTTTATGGGGTAATGAAAGTAAAAGTAGTTCCTGTTTTTCCCATTCTGCTATGCTTTGTCTCATTGATAATTTCCTTTGGATAAAATGTATAAAAAGGTAACATTAATTACATATTCTAAAAAATATTAATAATATCATTTTTATCTTTAAAAACGGCATAGTAGTATTTAAAGATACTTTTACATTAAAAATATTTAATATTTTTTTAAATTTCAAGTTATAAGATGAAAATAAGACAAGTTCAAGGAGGTAAAATGAAAAAAATTGTATATTCTGTCTTATCTTTATCTTTTTTAATGAGTTCTGCTTTTGCCATTGATCAAGCAAAACTTCAAGCAAAAAAGCAAACAGGTATCCATTTACAAAGTGCACAATGGAAAGTCCCAAATACTATAGAAAATGGTATTATCATTGAAGATAAACTTCCAAATTCACCTTATACTCAAGCAGTCATTTTGGGTAATAAAATTTTAAATTACACCACAAACTATATAGGACCTCAAGCAAAAAATCCTAAAAATCGTTATGCAGGTAATAATCTTTCTTGCTCAAGCTGTCATGCTAATGCTGGAACTATAAAAAATCAATCAGGTTTTGTAGGAATTTATGCACGCTTTCCACAATATAATGCAAGAGCGGATAAAATAATCACTCTAGAAGATAGAATTAATGGCTGTATGGAAAGATCCATGAATGGCAAAAGGCTTCCAAACAACTCTCCTCAAATGAAAGCCATACTTGCTTATATGCATTATATTTCTCAAGGTATAGAAGTAGGAGCAAAAACACAAGGACAAGGATTACCTAAAATATCCTTTTTAAAAAGAGCAGCAGATCCTAAAAAAGGTAAAGAAATTTATCAAAATAAGTGCGTAGCCTGCCATGGAGAAAATGGAGAGGGGATAAAAAGTAATGATCCTAGTATGAGTTATTACATATATCCTGCTTTATGGGGAAATGATAGTTACAACACAGGTGCTGGCATGTATAGACTTATCAAAGCTACAAGTTATATCAAAGCAAATATGCCAAAAGATGATGCAACCTTAACTCTAGAACAAGCTTATGATGTGGCAGCCTATATTAATTCTCAACCAAGACCTATTAAAAAGAATAGAAATAAAGACTTTCCAGATCGTGATGTAAAACCTGCAGATATGGATGTAAAACCTTATGCTAAACATGATAAATTTAGTATAGAGCAACATCATTATGGTCCTTTTGAACCTTTATATATTAATACAAAATAATTTTTAAGAATAGCTAATTCTAGCTATTCTTTTTTTAAAACCCAAGCAAAATACCATATCGCAAAAGATAAAAGCAAAATCATAAAAAGCTTTTTATCATACACTCCAAAACCAATATAAAGCACAGAATACATAAAACCAAAACTTCCTACATAAATGCAAATTCTACTCATTAAACCATTTTCTACTGCTCTAAAACATGGACATTTGTGAAAAAATTTCTTTTTTGTTTCTTTGGGTTTAAAAAAACTCAAAATCGCACTTAAAATCAGTAAAAAACTTAAAAAATATAAAACCTTATCCATTAATGAAAATACCTTAACCAAGCAGGAATTGCACTTTGCTCTTCTCTTAAAGAACTTTCTTCTCCATGCCCTGGAAAAAGCTTAAAATCTTTTTCATAAGCTAAAACTTTAAGCAAACTCTCTTTCATCTTAGTTGCATCTGAGTAAGGAAAATCCCACCTACCAATACTACGATAAAATAAAAAATCCCCACTAAAAAGCACATCTTCACCCACAAGTTCTATCATACAACACCCTGGAGTATGCCCTGGGAAATGATGAAATTTAAACTTAAACTCATCTATACTAAATTCATTTTCATTTTCTATCAATACATCAGCACTTGAATGCTCAAAACCATAATTAAAAGGATCTTCTAGCATAAAAGCATCATCTTTATGGATAAAAATTGGAATTTCATAAGCCATTTTAACTTTAGCATTATCATAAACATGATCATAATGACCATGGGTATTTAAAATAGCTAAAGGTTTGCTTGTATTTTCTTTGATAAACTTATAAGCATTTTCTCCTGGATCGATGATAATTTGCTTGTTATTATGATCTATAATATAACAATTTGTTTCATACATTCCACATGGTTGTTTCAAAATACGCATATAAACTTCCTTTTAACTAAATCAAATATAATTTTAAAAAATTAATATTTAAAGATTTTTTATGAATTATACAAAATTACAAGAATTATTGATCAATTTTATAAAAGAACAAGCAAGAGATAAAAATCTCATCTTAGGTTTAAGCGGTGGGATAGATTCAGCTTTAGTAGCTCATCTTTGCAAAAAAGCAGTAGGTGAAAAACTTTTTGTGCTTTTAATGCCTACAAAATATTCTAAAAAAGAAAATTTAGATGATGCGTTAATGCTATGTGATCATTTGCAAATTCATCACAAGATCATTTATATTGATGAAGTACTTTGTGCTTATGAAAAAATTTGTCAAGATTTAAGCCATTTACGTTTTGGGAATTTAGCTGCAAGAGTGCGTATGAGCTTGCTTTATGATTATTCAGCCTTGCATAATGCTTTAGTGGTAGGCACTTCTAATAAAAGTGAACTTATGCTTGGTTATGGAACTATTTATGGAGATTTAGCTTGCGCTTTTAATCCTTTAGCTACACTTTATAAAAGTGAAGTTTTTGAGCTTGCTAAATTTATAGGTGTACATGAAAATTTCATACAAAAAGCCCCTAGTGCTGATCTTTGGCCAAATCAAAGTGATGAAAAAGATCTTGGCTATAAATATGAAGTTTTAGATGAAGTTTTAAAAGCTTTAGAAAATAATCAAAGCTTAGAAAATTTTGATGAGAATTTAAAAAATTTAGTCTTAGAGCGTGTGCAAAATAATGCCTTTAAAAGAAAACCTCCAATAACATTAAAGAATACATATGACTTGGCTTGATCGGTATTTTTTTAAACCTAATTTTTTGCAAAAAATTCTAGCCTTTTTGCTTTTACCTTTTAGCTTTTTATATATGATTATAGCTATTTTAAATACTAAATTTAAAAAAGAACTTGATTTTGATTTACCCATTATAAGCATAGGTAATCTAACCCTAGGAGGCAATGGAAAAACTCCCATTTGTAAAGCCATAGCTGCTGAATTTGAAAATTGTTTTATCATCTTAAGAGGCTATAAAAGACAAAGTGAAGGCTTAATCATCGTTAAACACAAAGATAAAATTTTATGCAGCATTAAAGAAAGTGGCGATGAAGCTATGGAGTATGCACTTACAAAGCACATTAGTGGAGTGATAGTAAGTGAAGATAGAGTTAAAGGCATACAAAAAGCTATCGAACTTGGAGCAAAGATCATACTTTTAGACGATGCTTTTTCTAAATTTCATATTAAAAAACTTAGTATTTTATTACAAAGTAAAGATGAGCCTTTTTTTGATTTTACCCTACCTAGCGGGGCTTATCGTTTACCAAAATCTTTTGCTAAAAGGGCTGATTTTATAGCTAAAGAAAATGAAGATTTTGTGCGTTATTCTCATGTAAAAGAAAACCAAAAAGCTATTTTAATAAGCTCTATTGCAAAGCCTTTTAGATTATATGAGCATTTTATTAAAGCTAGGGCTTGTTATTTTTTTGCTGATCATTATACTTTCAAAAAAGAAGAATTAGAAAAACTTTTAAAAAAACACAATTGTGACACCTTAATGCTAACCTTTAAAGACTATGTCAAGGTAAAAGATTTTGGCTTTAAAACAGAATTAATTCATCTTGATATTATTTTAAAAGACGGCTTTAAGCAAATTTTGCAAGATTATATTGATAAATTTAACAATAAGGAAAAAAATGTTACTACACTCAACCCAAGATAAAAATCACCAAGTAAGCTTTTCAAAGGCCTTACTTAGCCCTAGTGCACCTAATAATGCTTTATATGCACCACTTAATCTACCAAAGCTTGATAATGAAGCTTTAAAAAATTTAAACTACAAAGAATTAGCTTTAAAAATTATCGCAGCTTTTGATTTTGATTTAGAGCCTGAAGTTTTTGAAAAAGCTTTGAAAACTTATGAGAGTTTTGATGATAAAACCTGCCCTATTAATTTAAGAAAAATTAATGATAAGCTTTATATTAATGAATTATTTCATGGGCCAACAAGAGCTTTTAAAGACATGGCATTGCAGCCTTTTGGCGTGCTTTTGGAATGCTTAAAAAAAGATGATGATTTTTTAATCATGTGTGCTACAAGTGGCGATACAGGGCCTGCTACGCTAAAAAGCTTTGAAAATAAAAAAGGCATAAAAGTAGTTTGCATTTACCCAAATGAAGGCACAAGTAAAACTCAAGCTTTACAAATGACACACTCAAATGCAAGCAATTTAAAATCCATAGCCATTGAAGGCAATTTTGATGATGCACAAAATGCCCTAAAAACACTTTTAAATGATGAAGATTTTAAAAACACCTTAAAAGAAGAAAAGTTAAGTCTAAGTGCTGCAAATTCAGTTAATTTCGGAAGAATACTTTTTCAAATCATCTATCATTACTATGCTAGCTTAAAAATTGATAAAACAATAGACATTATTGTGCCGAGTGGAAATTTTGGCGATGCTTTGGGAGCTTATTATGCTAAAAAAATGGGAGCAAATATAGGTAAAATTAAAATTGCTTCCAACTTAAACAATATCTTAAGTGAGTTTTTTAATACAGGTAAATACGATTTAAGAAATAAAAACTTACAAAAGACTATTTCCCCTGCTATGGATATACTCATATCATCAAATATAGAAAGATTGCTTTTTGATAAATTCAAAGATGAACGCACCAAAGAACTTATGCAAGCTTTAAAGAATGAAAAATATTATGAGCTTAGCCAAAAAGAACTAGAGCTTTTACAAGAAGACTTTGAAGCTGATTTTTGCAATGATAATGAGTGTATGCAATATATCAAACAATACAGCCACTTAGGACTTTTAGACCCTCACACTTGCACTTGTTTTAAAATGCTTGATTCTAACACCACAACACTCATCACTTCCACAGCACAATGGAGTAAATTTACCCCAAGTATGTATCAAGCAATTTATAACAAAGAATGTCAAGATGAACAAGCTTGTATGCAAGAACTTGCAAAAGAATTTAAGCAAGAAATTCATCCAAATATTGCAAGCTTATTTACAAGCACTCAAAAACAAAATCAAGTTTGCAAACTCAAAAATATAAAACAAACTATTATAGAATGGATAAAACAATGATAATCATACCAGCAAGATTAAAATCAAGTCGTTTTGAAAATAAAATTTTATGCGAAATTGACAATTTACCTATGTTTATTTATACAGCTAAAAAAATGCAAGAAGTTGATGAAGTGTGTGTGGCACTTGATGATGAAGAGGTTTTAAAAATAGCACAAAAACACAATATAAAAGCAGTTTTAACAAGCAAAAATCATGAAAGTGGCACTGATAGGATCAACGAAGCTTGTCAAATTTTAAAACTAAATGAAAATGAGTTAATCATTAATGTCCAAGCTGATGAACCTTTTATAGAAACACAAAATATTAAAGATTTTAAAGAATTTAGCCAAAAAGCTTTTGAAGATGAGCTTTGTTTTATGAGTAGTTGCTACAAAGAAGTAGATGCAAAAGCTTGCGATGATCCAAATTTGGTTAAAGTAGTTACTGATAGTAATGATTATGCTTTATATTTTTCAAGATCTAAAATTCCTTATGAAAGGGCAAATTATAAACAAAATTTTAAAGCCCACCTTGGAATTTATGCATATAGGGTTAAAAATTTACAAGAATTTTGTACTTTGAAAAACTCAGCTTTGGAAGAATGTGAAAAATTAGAACAATTAAGAGCCTTAGAAAATGGCAAAAAAATCAAAATGTTAAAAATACAAAGTCAAAGCATAGGTATAGATACAAAAGAAGATTACGAGAGGGCTTTGGCTAAATTTGGAGTTAAAAAATGAAAAAAATACTTTTTTTACTAAGCTTGTTTTTTACACTCCATGCAAAAGAATTAATCGTAGGCATGGAGTTAGCCTACCCTCCTTTTGAAATGAGTGATACTAAAGGCAATCCAAGTGGTATTAGTGTAGAGTTTTTACAAGCCTTTGCTAAGAAAAAAAACTATGATTTAAAAATTCAAAACATAGCTTGGGATGGACTTATACCTGCTTTAAGGACTCAAAAAATAGATCTCATCATGTCTTCTATGAGTATAAGCGAGCAAAGAAAAAAAGTAATAGATTTTACCTTGCCTTATGCTAAGGCAAATTTAGCGATATTAAGCGCTAAAAAATCAAATATTAATTCCATAGAAGATTTAAATCAAAAAGGAAAAATCCTTGCTTTAAAAAGAGGTTCAAGTGCACATTTATATGCTCAAAAAAATCTTAAAAACGCAAAAATCTTAGTATTTGATAAAGAAAATGCAGCCATTTTAGAAGTCATTCAAGCAAAAGCTGATGCTTTTATTTATGATCAAATGAGTATTTATAAAGCATGGAAAAAACATCCTGAGCAAACAAAAGCTATTTTTACCCCTTTTGAAAAAACACCTGAGCAATGGGCCATAGCTTTAAATAAAAACAATACCAAATTAAAAGAAGAGCTCAATGAGTTTATTTTAAAATCTAAAAAAAATGGTCTTTTTGATAAACTAAGTCAAAAATATCTCAAAGATATGCAAGAAGTTTTCAAAGAACAAAAGCTTGAGTTTTTCTTTTAAGAAAAACTCTTTTCAAGTTTTCTTGAAAACATAGAAATAGGTAAAGTTAAAACCAAATAACAAAGCGCTAAGGGAATATAAATTTCTAAAGTAGAAAAGGTAAAAGCATTAATTTCTTGAGCATTTTGAGTTAATTCTGAAATAGCTATAACGCTTAAAAGAGAGCTATCTTTGATCAAATTACTAAGTTGTCCACTTAGTGGTGCTAAGATATTTTTTAAAGCTTGAGGAAAAATCACACTTTTATAAATTTCAAACTCACTCAAACCCAAAGCCTTAGCACTTTCATATTGCATTTTATCAACACTTAAAATCCCTGCTCTAAATATTTCACAAATATAAGCACTAGCAAATAAAGCTAAAATCAAAACTCCACAAACATAGCGATTATCAAGCCCCAAATTATCTGCAAAAATATAATAAATCAATAAAATTTGCACTAGCAAAGGTGTGCCTCTAATAAGCTCTATAAAAACTCTTGCAAACATATTAAAAAGCACGATTTTACAAAGACTCATATAACACAAAATCAAAGCAAAAATCACACCTACAATCAAAGACAAAACACTAATAAAAAAACTCGTAAAAAAACCTTGTATCATTTTGTCTTTATACTCATAAATTGCCATAAAATCAAAATTATAACTAGCACTTAAAAAAGATAAATAAAAAAATAAAAACAATAAAAATGCTAGCAAAAAGGCATTAACTGCAAACACCTTTGGACTGATTTTTTTATGCTCATTAAATTTATTACGCACTATAAAAAGATGATTCAATTCTAGCCTTTATTTTTTATCAAATTTTTTAAGTTTTTCATCATTTAAACTAAGTTCCATCTTACGAATTTCTTCCTCACCGCTACGGACTAATTTTTTATCATATTTAAAATACTTATTTTTAATTTTATTTGGATACTCTAAAGAATTAAGTAGATATTTAAATAAATTTATCCTTGCTTTCTTTTTACTATCTGAATTAATGATCACCCAAGGACATTTTGGTGTATTAGAAGCTAAAAGCATAGAATATTTGGCTAGAGTGTATTTATCCCATAATTCTTGTGATTTTTCATCAACAACAGAAAGTTTGTATTGTTTTAGCGGATCTGTTCTCCTTTGCTCAAAACGCCTTTTTTGCTCTTGTTTGGAAACTGAAAAATAAAATTTAAAAAATAAAATTCCACTATCGAGTAGCATTTCTTCAAAAGAAGACACCTCACGCAAGAATTTTTTATGCTCATTTGGAGTACAAAAACCCATCACAGGTTCCACTCCCGCTCTATTATACCAAGATCTATCAAAAATCACTATCTCTCCTGCTGCAGGCAAATGTGTCACATAACGCTGAAAATACCACTGAGTTCTTTCCACATCACTTGGTTTTTCAAGTGCTACCACACGACAACCTCTAGGATTTAAATGTTCAATTAATCTTTTAATAGCACCACCTTTTCCTGCTGCATCACGCCCTTCAATTAAAATCAAAACTTTTAATCCTTTATCTTTGACATGATTTTGAAATTTTAAAAGCTCAATTTGTAATCTTCTAAGCTCGCTTTCATACTCAAGTGTTGATTTTTTCACTTTAATAAGAGTAAATTTATCCTTATCCACAACAAACTCCTTAATTTAGGATAATTATTAACTTAAATTTACCACAAATAAGTAAAATAAAACAAATTTAATTTTCAATTTCAAGGAGAAAAATGCGTTTTTTAGCGGTATTTTTTATTTTTTTCAATTTAGCTTTTGCTAATAATGGAGTATTATCACTCAATGAAGCTTTTAAACTCAATACCCATAGCAACAATCAAGGAATTTTTTTAAAAATCAATCTTGCAGATAGAATTTATCTTTACAAAGATCAAATCAAAGTAGAATTAGACTCTAATGATATTACTTCTTTATTAAATTTCCCACAAACTCAAACTAGAGAAAACAAAGAAGTAATCTTTAGCCAACTTGAACTTTTCATACCTCAATTATTATTAGATGATTTTATTAAAAATAACAAAGCAAAACTTTCCCTAGCTTATCAAGGTTGCTCAGAAGAAGGTTTATGCTATCGTCCTGTACATGTAAATTATGAACTTAATAAACAAAATGGAATTTATACTATAAAATCCACTAAAGATCAATTTAAAAAGCAAAATGAAGATGAACAAATTGCTAATGATTTAAGTACGCAAAATATATTTATCACACTTTTAACTTTTTTTGGTTATGGCTTATTATTAGCACTTACTCCTTGTATTTTACCAATGATACCTATTCTTTCATCATTAATTGCAATGAAGCTCAAAGATAAACCATCTAAAAAACATAGCTTTTATTTATCTTTTATCTATGTCTTTTTTATGTCTTTAGCTTATGCTATAGCAGGTGCTTTAGTGGGCCTTGCAGGAGCTAATGTGCAAGGTTTATTACAACAACCTTGGATTATCATTACTTTTGCAGGCATTTTTGTATTACTTTCACTTTCTATGTTTGGACTTTATGAATTACAATTACCGCTTAAATTTCAAAATTTTATCAATAAAAAAATAGAAGGTAAAAATGGAGTTTTTGGTATAGCTATCATGGGCTTTTTATCAGCTCTTATTGTAGGTCCTTGCGTGGCTGCACCTTTAGCAGGAGCTTTGCTTTATATTACTAATAGTGGTGATGTATTTTTGGGAGGACTTTCTTTATTTGTGATGAGTTTTGGTATGGGCATGCCTTTACTCTTAATAGGTCTTGGAGGAAGTTTTTTAAAAAGTGGGGCTTGGATGCTTAAGATAAAGATTTTCTTTGGTTTTATCATGCTCATTATGGCAGTTTGGATGCTAGAAAGAATACTTAGTGCAAATATCATTTTAATACTTTATGGAATTATAGGGGTATTTTTTGCTAGTTTTATGGGTTTATTTGATGAAGTAAAAACTAATTTTGATAAATTTAAAAAAGCAAGTATGATTTTAATTTTAGCTTACAGTTTAAGCCTAATTTTAGGTGGCTCAATGGGCTCAAAAAGCTTGCTAAAACCTCTTGAGTTTAACCTTGCCTCAAAAGAAAATAGCCCTAGTTTAAGTTTTAAAACCATTAAAAATTTAAAAGAACTTAAGCAAGAATTACAAAATTCTACCAAACCTATTATGCTTGAATTTACAGCCGCTTGGTGTGAAAACTGCAAGCTCTTAGAAGAATATACTTTTACAGATGCTAAAGTACAAAATTTACTTGCTAATTACACACTTTTGAAAGCAGATGTAACACATAATAGCCAAGAAGATTTAGCTCTTATGAAAGAATTTGGAGTTTTTGGGCCTCCTGTGATGATATTTTTTAACAAAAGCGAGGAAAAAGGACGCATTATAGGCTATGTAGATGCAAATGAATTTTTAAATAGAGTTCCTTAAAGGACTCTATTTAAAATTAATTTTATTTCAAAAAACCTTTCAATCCTTCAAGCTGATATTGCCATAGTTTTTCTATAAAAATTTTAAGTTTTATTGCCAAAAGACCACTAATTGGTTTATGTAAAACCGTGCCAACTGCATAATCTTTTCCGATTGAACAAACGGTATTTCCACTCACAAAAGAAAATTCTTGTTTAAATTCTTTCTCATCAATCATAGCCATTAAAGCTTTAGCCACATAAGCTCCTTCTCTTAATGCAAGCTGGGCTGTTGGAGGATATGGAGTGTTAGTTTTAGGGTTTTTAAATAAACTATTATCGCCTATAAAAAAGTATTTTGATGAATTTTCAACATTTAATGGATGCATGAAAGCATCTACTTCTATACGCGATCTTGTGCTTGGAAAATCTGAGCTATTTTCTATAACGCTATTGCCTCTAACTCCTGCAGTCCAAATGATAGTATTAGCTTTAATAAATTCTCCCCCATCAAGCCTTATACCATTTTTTTCACATTCTATAATTTTAGATTTTTCATATACTTTCACACCAAGCGCTTCTAGTCTTTGCTTTGCTTTTAGAGCTAAACTTTTATCAAACATAGGTAAAATTTGATCCATAGCTTCAATAATAGAAAGTTCTAATTTCTCATAAGAAATTTGCTCTTTTTGACAAAATATTTTAAGCTCTTTAGCTAAAGAAGCTACAAATTCAACCCCGCTTAAGCCCCCGCCACAAACTGCGATTTTTAAATCATCTTCATTTTGGGTGGTTTTATAATTTTTTATTTTCTCATATATTATTTCATTAATTTTTAAAGCATTTTCATAATTATCTATACTCAAAGCATATTCTTGCATGCCTTTAATACCAAAAGTTTCTTTGGCAAAACCAAGCCCACATACTAAAATATCAAAGTCAAATTCATTATTTTTAGTAAAAACTTTGTCTTTAGAAATTTTTAAAACTTCATCTTGGATAAAGTTGATTTTTGGATTTAATAAAGGCAAAAGATCATATTTTGAACTATAAATATCTTCATTAGAAGCTACTTTGTGTAGTAAAATAGTATGATAATGATAAGAATTATTATTAATCAAACTCACTTGTGCTTTTTCAAAAAACTCATCAGGTAAGGCTTTTATAGCCGATAAAGTAGCATATCCTGCACCTAAAAACAAAATTTTCTTTTTTTGCATGGATTTTCCTTTAATTTGATAAAAAAATAAATAAAAATTTGGCATAATGGTATTATTTTTTATCTTAAAATATTTTTTATTTAAATTTAGCAAGGAAAAAGCATGCAAAGACAAACTTGGAGTAATACGCTAACTTATATCCTTACAGTAGCAGGAGCGACTATTGGTTTTGGAGCCACTTGGCGTTTTCCATATTTAGTGGGTGAAAATGGAGGCGGTGCTTATGTTTTGGCCTTTTGTATAGCTATGATTTTTATAGGAATTCCTGTGATTTTGGTCGAAAATGTCATAGGAAGACGCAGAATGCTAAATTCAGTCGATGCTTTTGGCGGAAAAACAAACGATGGAGTTAAAATATCTAATTCTTGGCAAAGTGTTGGCTATATGGGACTTTTGGGAAGTTTTGGAATCATGGCTTATTATATGGTAATAGGCGGATGGGTTTTAGCTTATATTTTTAAAATTATCATAGGCGATTTTAATCTTTCAAGTCCCATTAACGCTCAATATACAAGCGAATTTTATAGCTCTACTATAGAAAATAATCCTTTATTAATAGGAATTTTTACTACTATATTTGTGATAATTAATTGGATTATCTTAAAAAAAGGTGTGATTGATGGCATAGAAAAGTCAGTAAAATACCTTATGCCATTTTTATTTATCTGTCTTTTGGTCGTTGTTGCACGCAATTTAACTCTTGAAGGAGCAAGCGAGGGTGTGAAATTTTACCTTACTCCTGATCTTTCTAAAATCACTCCCAAATTGTTTATAGATGTTTTAGGACAAGTATTTTTTGCCCTATCTTTAGGCTTTGGTGTAATGATAACCTTATCATCTCACCTTAAGAAAAATGAGAATTTAATCAAAACTTCTGTTTATACAGGAATTTTAAACACCCTCATAGCAGTGCTTGCTGGATTTATGATTTTCCCTGCTTTATTTAGCGTAGGTTTAACCCCTGATAGTGGGCCATCTTTGGTTTTTAAAACTTTACCTGTTGCATTTTCACATATACCTTTTGGAAGTATAATTTGTGTGTTTTTCTTTTTGCTTTTAATCATCGCTGCACTTACTACAAGCTTGCCAATTTATCAAGTAATCATTAGTGTTTTGGAGGAAAAATTTAAACTAGCTAAAAATACTGCTATCAATCTAACACTTGGAAGTATTTTTGTTTTGGGAAATTTACCATGTATACTTACCTATGGTCCTTTAAGAGATATTACTATCATCAAGGGAAAAAATATTTTTGATAGCTTTGATTTTATTAGTGGAAATATATTCTTTGTTTTAACCGCATTTTTTTGTTGTATTTATGTAGGTTGGGTGCTTAAAAAAGATGCTATTTATGAACTTTCCAATCAAAATACCCTAAAAGGAAGTATTTTTAAATTATGGTATTATTATGTTAAATTTATTATACCTTTGATTATCTTAGTGATTTTTTATTTTGGAATTTTTTAATTTATACTCATAACGCTTTAACATGCTTATATTTCCTTCAAGGCCTCCTTGATGGATATATAAGATTTTTCCACCAAATTGCTCTTTATGAGCTAATAAAGTTTTAAAACCCACCATATCATAAAGCAAATCAAACTCCACTCCACATTCTTTTTTTAAATCCTTATAAAGCTCATAAAATTCTAAATAAGGCTTAGCAAAATGATATTTTTTAGGTGAATTTAATATGGTTAAATTACCAAAATCATAATTTGGCTCTAAGCTTAAAATTTGCTCTTTTAAATATGCACTATCGCCCACACAAGCACATGTAAAAACTTTAAATTTACTATGTTTAGCCAAAAAAGCTGCAGAAGTTCCTGTGCCTGAAGGTAAAAAAATACTTACTTTTTCACTTAACTGCTCACTAAGCTCTAAGGCTAGTTGCTGGTATCCAAATTCAGCTTCTTTTATAGCCACACCCTCTTCTATAAAAATATCATCATCTTTTTTCAAGGCTAAAGCTTGCAGTCTTCTTGTGGGATAATTTATATTTTCTATCAACTTCACATTGTGTTTTAATGCAAATTCTAAATTTCCATGGGGATTTTCTTTTAAAAAAGAACTCATTTTTTCACAAACAAAAATGAGCAAAAAATCATTTTCGTAACAAAACTTAGCTAAAGCAACTAAAGCATTACTTTGAGAGGAGCCAAAAGAAATAAATCTTTGTCCTTTTTTAAATAAATGTTTATTTTTTTCAAAAAAGGCTAGTTTTCTAGCCTTATTTCCATTAATATAACCTAGTAAATCATCTCTTTTAAGTAAAAATTCAAAATCTTTGTATTTTAAAACATCAATTCTACTTGCTATCAAGGTATTTTTCAACCTTTTCTAAAGCATTATTTGTATTGATATTAAACTTAATCTCTATTCTACGACTTGCCTCTTTGTCTTCTTTACCATCTTTCATAATCACATCAGAATAAGATCTACCACTTGCCATTAAAAGTTTTTGCAATCTTGGATCTTTGTAAAATGAGTGTATAAAACTCATCACAGCATAAGCTCTTTTTTGTGATAAATCAAGATTATATATATAAGAGCCTGCACTATCTGTGTGACCTTCTATGACTATATTTTCTATACTATTTAAGATATTTTCATCTTTTAAGATATTGTCAAAATACTGTGTTAAAATTGCCTTTAAATTCTCTTTTGCTTGAGCTTTTAGAGTAAAAGAATTTGTATCAAAAAGCACTTCAGAAGGTAAAACTATCGCGCCTGTATTAGAATCTAAGGTAATATTAGTATCAAATTTTGCTTGAAGATTTTTGATAGTATTTTCTTTGATTAATCCTAGTTCTTTGATTTTGCTTTTCGCCTCATCAAAATTACGCTCCAATTCTTTGATTTCCTCATCTTTTTTATTTAATCTTTCAAGCAAAGCAAAAATTTGCTGATCTTTTTCATCTAAACTTGAATTTAAATCTTGATTAAGTTTAGTAATATTAGCTTCTAAAGCTTGTTTTTGTTTGTTGATATTATCAAGTGTACTTGAGGTATTACTTAATTTTTGGCTAAGACTTTTTAAAATATTTTCTTTTTGATTTAATTCTTCTTTATTCTCTCTTAAGCGTTCTTCTTGTTTTTGCAAATTTTCTTTTATGATTTGTAAATCACTTTGAGTTAAAACATACTTAACAACTATAGCTCCAATAAGCAAAATAAATATAAAAAGCAAGCCTGCCATTAAATCTGCATAAGCTATCCAAAAATTATTTTCTTCATTGCTAGAATTATTTTTTATCATCTATTTTTTCATCTTCTTTTTGATTTTCAAGCTTTGCAATAACTTGTGTGGTTTGCTCATCTAATTCTTTGCTTTCTTCTTTAAATTCTTGCATTAGTGAAATTTTTTCGTCAATATTTTTTTCATCTTCATAAGCTTCTTTAAAAGTATGCATACCCTCTATAATACTTGCCCTAAAGCCTTCAAAAAGCTTAGTTTGATTATCAAGCATAAGATTTTGATATTTTTCAATATTATTTGAAAAATTATTTACCTTTTCATCTAAAGCACTCACACTTTTATCTAAATGCACAATCTTATCTGAACTCACATCTAAGAGTCTATTATATTGCTCTGAAATTCTTAAGGTTAAATCTTTTATGTTTGAATTTAACATATTTACCGCATTTGCAATCTCGCTATAAGTTTTAACTATATCTTTTTGCTCTCTTTGGGTTTTAGATAAATCACTCATAGTTTGTTTTACATGCTCACTGCTTAATCTTACAGCTTTTTCTTCAGCATTTACAAGCTCTTGAAAAACTTTGAATTTTCTATCTATTGTATTATCTAGTTCTTTAAAAAATTCCTCATTGCTTACATGTTCAAAAATCGTGCCTATTTTTTCAAAATGTTGCAAACTTTCTTGAAGGTATTTTCTATCAATTTCTTCTTTAGACCAAAAAAAATCGCTTGTTGCGTTTTTTTGACGATTTAGAAGTTTTTGGAATTTACTACTACCGTATTTTTCAAAAAATATCCACCAAAGTGCTAAGAAAATTCCATAAATTGATACATAAAAGGCTGTTCCTACTCCATTTAATAAAACTGAAATCTCTTGTTCTAAGCCTGCTGTGTCGCTTGAATTAAAATTTGGCATAGACATGGCTATACTTATAAAAGTTCCTAAAATACCAAGCATAGGAAAAATAGCTGCACCCACAGAAGCAAAATTTTCATTTCTCAAATCTTTCACATAAGCATATGCAAAATCATCAAAGCTAGCATTTGACTTTGTTTCTTTACCTATAACTAAAAAATGCTTCATAATATAGCGTTTTAATATCAGCTTAAACTCATCTTTTTGTTGCTCAAAAATACTTGAAGCATAATCAGCACTATGTCTAGCAAAGATCAAAGCCACTAAAAAGATAATCCCTATCATTACAACACTATGTAATTCTACTTTAAAATCAATCTTTCCAAAATACCCTAAAAGCACTAAAATATACAATATAGCAGGGATAAAAATAATCTTTAAATAAGCAACAATTCCTGTGCTACCTTTTCCTTCAGGTAATACAAGATCAGAAAAATCATCAGTTGTTTTAACTTCCATTTTATAAACCTTTGTTAATTTTACTCTAAAAATTTAAAATCTTCACAGGAAAATCAACTAAGAGTTATAAAACTCTTAGTTTCTATCGATACAATTTAAATCGCTAAAAGCGCACTCTAAGCGTTTGATCATACTCTCTTCGCCCGCTCTAAGCCATACTCTTGGATCATAATATTTTTTATTTGGCTTATCTTCTCCATCTGGATTACCAATTTGGCCTTGCAAATAAGCTTTATTTTTAAGCTCATACTCTCTAACACCATCCCAAAAAGCCCATTGTGTATCTGTATCAATATTCATCTTAATTACACCATAGCTAAGTGCTGCTTTGATATCCTCTATATCGCTACCACTACCACCATGGAAAACAAAATTGATTGGTTTATCTTCACCAAGATTGAATTTTTCTTTTACATAATTTTGAGAGTTTTTAAGAATTTCAGGTCTTAAAATCACATTTCCTGGTTTATATACTCCATGTACATTACCAAAACTAGCTGCAATTGAAAATCTATCACTAATTTTAGAAAGTCTCTCATAAGCTAATGCTACATCTTCAGGCTGAGTGTATAATTTTGCATTATCAATATTAGTATTATCCACTCCATCTTCTTCACCACCCGTACATCCTAGCTCAAGCTCTAAAGAAATTCCAAGCTCAGACATTTGTTTTAAATAATTCTCACAAGTGCCTAGATTACTTTCTAAATCCTCTTCACTTAAATCAATCATATGAGAGCTAAACAAAGGCTTACCTGCTTCTTTTTTAAACTCAATATTTGCTTCAATCAAAGCATCAATCCAAGGAAGTAATTTTCTAGCAGCATGATCTGTGTGTAAAATTACTGGAACTCCATAAGCTTTTGCCATTAAATGTACATGTCTTGCACCACTTATAGCACCAAGCACATCAGCTTTTGGACAAGCTTTTCCTGCTACAAATTTAGCTCCACCATTTGAAAATTGAATAATCACAGGTGAATTAACTTTTTTAGCACTTTCTAAAACCGCATTAATAGAATTTGTCCCCACGACATTTACCGCAGGGATAGCAAATCCTTCTTTTTTTGCATAATTATATACGGTATTTAGATCATCGCCACTTAAAACACCTGGTTTGACAAGATCTAATACACCCATTATTTATATTCCACTTTTGCTTTTTGACGAAGCTCTTGAGCTTTTTTATTCATAAGTTCTTTAAATTCTTCCATTTTGATATTGCTTTCAATACCTGCTTTTACTTCATTATAACTCATAGTACTTTTCGCTCTAGCATCTTCTTTTAAAATAATATGATATCCAAAATCACTTTTTACTGGTGTTTTAGAAATAGTACCTTTTTTCATAGAAAAAGCTGCATCAGCAAATGGTTTTACCATAGTTGATTCAGCAAACCATCCAAGATCACCACCTTGAGCTGAAGAACCTTTGTCGATTGATTTTTCTTTTGCAAGTTGAGCAAATTTATCATTTAAAGCTTTTCCACTTAACTTACTAAGCTCGGCAATAATATCTTTAGCTTCTTTTTCACTAGTTACCAAAATATGCTTAGCTTTTACTTGAGCTGGTTTAGTAAATTTATCTTTATTTGCTTCATAGTATTTTTTAGCCTTAGCATCATCATTTTTGATAGAATCAAAAATTTTCTTTTGATAGATATTTACCATGATAGCTTCTTTAGCACGCTCTAATTCTTCTTTATATGAAGGATCATTTTCTATTTTTTGAGCTTTAGCGTCTTTTAATACAAGTTGTTGGATGATATATTGATCAATGATTGCTTTTTTTTGTTCAGCTGGTAAGTCAGTGATTTTAGCACCTCTTAACATAGGAGCAAAAAACTCATTTACTTCTGTATCGCTAATATTGTTTCCATCAAGGGTTGCAACCACTGCAGCATTTAAACTCAAACCTGTTAATAAAGCCGCAGCAACTAAAGAAATTTTTTTCATTGTTTTTCCTTTGAAATAGTTTTGTTGATTTTATTATATCTAAACTTTATTTAAAGCCGATTAACATACAATAAGTTTATGAAAAGAAATTTAGAAATTAAAGAATTATTTTTAAAACATTTTGGACAAGCAAAAACAGAATTAGTTTTTAGTAATGCTTATGAACTTATAGTTTGTGTTATGCTTTCAGCTCAATGTACTGATAAAAGGGTTAATCTCATCACACCTGCTTTATTTAAAGCCTACCCTAGCGTGCAAGATTTAGCTAAGGCAAATTTATCTTCTTTAAAACTTTTGATTAATTCTTGCTCATTTTATAATAATAAAGCACAAAATTTAATCAAAATGGCTCAAGCAGTTTGCGAGCAATTTAATGGTGAAATTCCAATGGACGAGCAAGATTTGAAAACTCTAGCAGGTGTAGGACAAAAAACTGCACATGTAGTGATGATAGAATGGTGCGGGGCTAATTGCATGGCTGTAGATACCCATGTATTTAGAGTTTCGCATAGACTTAATCTTAGCAAAGCCAAAACTCCTGAAGAAACCGAAAAAGACTTAACTAAAATTTTTAAAGATAATCTAAACTATCTTCATCAAGCTATGGTGCTTTTTGGGCGTTATACATGTAAAGCTAAAAATCCTTTATGCAAAGAGTGCTTTTTAAATCATTTATGCAAAAGTAAAGATAAGAAAATTTAATCTAGCACCAATTTAGTGCTAGATGATTTTAATGAAAGAATGGTAGATACAAGAAAGCATTGATGACTAAAGCATTTACTATATCTATGAAAAACGCACCCACTAAAGGTACAATAATAAATGCCATATGGCTCATACCATAGTGATTTGTTACAGTTTGCATATTTACCATAGCTGTTGGAGTAGCGCCCAAACCAAAACCACAATGCCCTGCTGCTAAAACTGCTGCGTCATAATCTTTTCCACATACCCTAAAAGTGATAAATATAGCATAAGCAGCCATCATAGCAACCTGAACAGCTAAAATTACCAACATCGGTAATGCAAGAGTTACTAAATCCCAAAGATTAATAGTCATTAGAGCTAAAGCTAAAAATAAAGACAAGCTTACATTACCTAAAACTGATACTTCTCTATCAAATACATGATGAATTTTTGTAGCTGATAAAACATTTCTTAAAACCACACCTACAAAAAGACAATACACAAAAGTTGGTAAAGTAAAACCTGTATTTGTTTTAATATAAGTAGACAAAGCACTACCTATTAATAAACATAAAGCAATTAATGCCAAAGATTCTATAAAAGAAGAAGGTGTGATTAGTCTTTCTTTTTCTGGAGACTGGAAATTTAAAATCGCATCTTTATCATCATTTTGCTTTGGAACTACTAACTTATATTTATTGACTAAATATCTTGCAACAGGCCCACCTATGATACCACCTGAAATAAGCCCAAAAGTAGCACAAGCAATAGCAACAGTAGTTGCACTAGAGTAAAAATAAGGTTCTTTAATAAATTCAGCTGCCCATGCTGCACCTGTTCCATGACCGCCACTCATTGTAACAGAACCTGCTATAAGTCCCATTAGTGGATTTTGCCCCATAGCACTTGCCACACCTATGCCAACTATATTTTGCGCAAAAAGCAAGCCAACAACAACAACTAAAAAAATTGCTAATTTTCTTCCACCCTTTTTTAAAGAAGCAAAATCAGCTAACAAACCAATACTTGAAAAAAATGCAAGCATTAAAGGATCTTTCATAGATTCATCAAATTTAATATCCAATGAGAAGAAACTATGTAAGATCAAAAGAATAATCGCAGCAATCCCACCACCAACAACTGGCTCAGGGATATTATAATCACGAAGAAATTTTACCCTTTTAATGACAAATACGCCTAAAAGCAATACTATAACCATAGTAACTAGCGTTGCATAAAAATCAAATTTCATAATTCTCCTTTGTTTGATTTATTTATCAATTGTATTCTAAATGACTTTAAAACAACGCAAATAAACAACACTCTTTTCTTATAATATTACAAAATGAAACACTTTTAGTCTTTTTCACTCTGAAATTAAAACAATATTATGATATAAATTAATATTTTTAAGCAAAGATAGCTTTGCTCTGCTAAGCTCTTGGAGTGAATTTATAAACAAAGCGTCCGCATCAAGATAATCTTTTAATTCACTGCGACCTAATTCATATTTTTCTAAATATAGCTGTGTAATTTTTTCTTGATTAACATTAATGTCTTTTACTAATTTTAACAAATCATTATAATACTTGTCATTTTCATAACAAAAATTAAATTCATGGATAGTTCTTTGTAATACATCTTTATATTCAACCAAACGAGCTTGGTATGTTAATTCAGAAATTTTTACATTTTGTTTTACTCTATAAAAATCCAAAAATGGTAAGTCAATGGCGACATTGCCTCCTAAAATTAAAAATTTAAAACTCTCATCAATATTCTTATCATTCCCATCTAAATTTCCCAATATTTTTATGCTAGGTAAAATACTTTTTTGCACACTTGTATAATCCTTGTAAGAAGCCATAAGTTGATTTAGTTTTGCTTGAACTTGTGGTCTATAAGCAAGCATTTTTAATTCTATATCAAAATTAATTTTTTGCAAAGAAAAATCTTCAAGAGTATAATTTAGCATTTTATTAATCAAATGCTCATCATCTTTACCCAGTAAGTCTTTTATATTTTTAAGAGTTAAGTCTTTATTTTGCAAATTTGTAATGATATTTTGTTTAGTGTTTAATAAAGATTTTTTAATATTTAAAAGATCTATATATTCAACTTTTCCATAATTAAGTTTAGTAGTATAAATTTCTAGCATTTGCTCTAGATTTTTTAAATGTTTGTTTAATAAATGATCTACATCATTGAAATAAATAAATTCAAAAATACTATTTATCGCTAAATTAATCGTATCAAGCTCTAAAGAGCGTAACTCATACTCACTTGCCTTTGCTAAAAATTCAGAACTAGCAACTTGATCTGAAATTTTGCCATATATATCAAGCTCATAATTTAACATAATGCCATTTGAAAAACTATGCGTTTTTGTGCCATTGTTTAAATTTTTTCTTATATTTGCACCAAAATTTCCACTCAAAGTAGGATAAAGATCTAAATTTAAAAGCTTATATCTAGCTAAAGTGCTTAAAAAATTAACCCTTGCTATATTTAAGTCTTTATTATTATCAATAATAGCTTTTAAGATATTATTTAAGTCTTGATTGTTATATTTTTCCCACCAAGCCTTGCTTGCGTTAAAATCTTCAAAATATTCTTTTTTTATTTGCTCTTGAGATACTTGTTCTAATTTTACACCTACGCAAGCATTTAAAAAAAAAGCTATAAAAAATAATAAAAATATTCTCATCTCATTCCTTTGATAAAGCACTAATAGGATTTAAATTTGCTGCATTTTTTGCTGGGAAAAATCCAAAAACCACTCCGATTAAAACCGAACTTAAAAGCCCTAAAAATACCGAATTTAATGAAAGTATCATCGTAAAACCAAAATTTAAAGAATTAAATACTTCAATGATAATAAAAGAAAGCATTACTCCAAAAATAGCCCCTAAAGAACAAATCAACACAGCTTCGATTAAAAACTGCATTAAAATATCTTCTTTTCTAGCTCCAATAGCCATTCTAACTCCAATTTCTCTTGTGCGCTCGCTTACTGAAACAAGCATGATATTCATCACACCAATACCACCTACTATCAAAGATACCACTGCAATAGAAGAAATAAGTAAAGTCAAAGTAGCAGTATTTTCCTCAATGGCATTTTTAATCGCGTCAGAATTTATAGTGAAAAAATCTTTTTTTCCACGTTTAATCTCTAAAATTTTTACCATAGCTTCTTCAGCCAAAGCAGGATTTACCTCATCTTTTACCTTAGTTACTATGGCTCTTATTTGTTTATCTCCTGTGATTTTATTCATCAAAGTAGAATAAGGAGTATAAATTTTAATGGTATTTTCATCAGCTCTAAAGCCTTTATTATCTCTTTCTTTTTTTAAAACACCAACTATGGTTAAAGGTTGCTTGTTAAAAATCACGCTTTTACCTAAAACATCTTTAACGCTGATATTATCAAATAAAATTCTCAAAGCATTTTCATCTATAATGCAAATATTAGTATTATCTTTTATATCTTCATTATTAATAAACCTACCATCTACCATCACAAAACCCCTAAGTCTTAGATGATTTGGTCCTACTCCATAAATTCTAGCTTGTAAAGAATTATTCTTATAAGTTACCACCCCTATTTTACCCACATCTGCTTCTACTGCTTCTAAATAAGGCAAAGAACTTAAGGTTTTTAAATCGCTTAAATTAAGCCTTGTTCTGCCTGATCGAATATCTCCCAAGCCACGCCCTGAAACAACTTCTATGGTATTAGTCCCAATAGAGCTAATAGAAGCAAGTATGTTTTGTTGGGCTCCAAGCCCTAAAGCAACCACGCAAACTACTGAAGCTATGCCTATGATAATACCAAGCATAGTAAGCAAAGAGCGTAGTTTGTGTGCTGCAATGGAAGCTATGGACATTTTTAAACTTTCAAAAAGCTGATTTTTAAGCAAATTAAAGCTTTTTTTCTCTTTTGGCATTAACTTAGTTTTTATTTCATCTGTTTTTTTTGCACCATTATCACTTATAATCTTACCATCTTTAATTTCTATAACTCTTTTTGCTCTAGCAGCTATTTCTCTATCATGAGTGACTAAAACTACGGTGTGTCCTTGCTCATTTAGTTTATTTAAAATTTCTAAAACTATCTTACCGCTTTTAGAATCAAGCGCACCCGTTGGCTCATCTGCTAAAATAAGCTCACCGCCATTCATCAAAGCTCTTGCTATGGAAACTCTTTGCTGTTGCCCACCACTTAGTTCATTTGGCTTAGAAAGTTCTTTATGATCAAGCTCTAAAAAAGAAAGTAATTCTTTAGCCTTTTGCGATCTTTCTTGTTTATTTTTTCCTGCATAAACAGCAGGTAAGGCTACATTATCTTTAGCATTTAAAAGACTAAGCAAATTATATCTTTGGAAAATAAAACCAATTTTTTCGCGTCTAATTCTTGCTTTTTCATCTTTGCTTAAATTAGTTACTTCATATGCATCTAAAAAGTATTTTCCACTACTTGGCTCATCAAGTGTGCCTATAATATTTAAAAGAGAGGTTTTACCACTTCCTGATTGTCCTATAATGGCTACAAATTCTCCCTTTTGAATATAAAGATTAATATTTTCTAAAATAGTTGTATTATTAATCTTTTTTTGTATATTTTCTAAGCGTATCATTTTTTATTTTTACCTATGATAACTAAATCACCCTCATTAATACCATCTAAAATTTGAGTATTTAAACTATCTTTGATACCTAATTTAACAGGTGTTTTTACACTTATATTATTGGCTTTTAAAATTTCTACATAATAACCACTTGTATCGCTTTTTATAGCTAAAGTTGGTATAACTAAAGTATTATTTTCCGTTTTAATAGCAATTTCATTTTCTGTACTCATACCTATGCGTAAAAAATTATTATCATTTTTTACAAAAACCCTTGCATAATAATACACAGCGCTAGTGCTAGTACTTGAGTTTGAGTTTAAATTTGTATTGCTTGTTGCATCACTTATGGTAGTATTTGCTGGATCTATACTTGAAATAGTTGCTTCATATTTTTTATCAGGCTCATTTAAAATGCTAAATTTTACCTTTTTTCCAACACTGATTTTATTAATATCAGCTTCAGCTATTTGCATACGAATTTCCATTTCACTTAAATCGGCCAAGCGCACTATACTTGGTGTATTTTGGTTTGCATTTACAGTTTGCCCCTCTTCAACTGCTACATTGATAATCTCACCCTTACTAGGTGCAGTTATAGTAGTATAAGCTAAATCTTTTTGAGCATTTTTTAAAGAAATTTCAAGTTGAGTAGTTTGAGCTTTTAAATCAGCCACATTTGCTCTTAAGGCATAAAAAGTATTTTTAAGATTTTCAAGATTTTCTAAAGAGGTAGCCTTTTTAGCATAAAGCTTTTGCTCTCTTTGGTATTGTTTAGTAGCTATATTAAGAGCAATTTTTTTACTTTCTAAATTTGCCTTTGCACTTTCAAGTCTAGCTTTGGTAATATCTAAATCATTTTGTTGTTTATCTTTATCAATTTGTGCGATTAAATCACCCTCATTAACACGATCGCCCAATTTTACATATAGTTTAGTAATTTGCCCACTAACTTGTGCACCAACATCAACTTGGGTTTTTGCATAAACTTCACCTATTGCTTCTATGCTTTGAGTAATGTCTTGTTTTTTAACCTCATAAGTTAGATAATTATATTCTTCCTTATTTGCAAAAAAGTAAAAATACACCCCTATAATAAGTATAATCAAAAATATACTCAAATAAATTATTTTTTTCATTTTAATCCTTTAAAAACCGCATAATAAAACATTTGTGTGAAGTAAAAATAAAATTGTAGCAATAAAATATAATTTTAACAATTTTAAAGCTTATAAGATATAAGATAAATTAAACTAAAAATAAGGAAATTATATGCAAGATTATTTAAATTTAATGCAAAATCGCTCTTCTATTAGAGCATATACTCAAGAAAAAATTTCTAGAGAGAACTTAGAATATATCTTAGAATGTGCTAGATTATCTCCTAGTTCTTTAGGGCTTGAACCTTGGAAATTCTTAGTTTTTCAAAAAGATGAACATAAAAAAGAAATTGCCAAAATAGCTAACAATCAAAATCATGTAGCAAATTGTGCTGCTATTATTGTTGTGATCTCAAGAGCTGATTTTAAAGATTATTTTGAAGAAAAACTAAAAAAGCGTGGTTTAAGCCAAGAAGAGTTAAATAAACGCTTGCAAACCTATAAGCCATTTTTAGACGCAATGGATTTAGAACAAAGTTTTATTTATGCAAAAGAACAAAGTCATCTTGCTATTGCAAATATTATCAATGCTGCTTATAGTTTAAATTTGGGTTCGTGTATTATCGGTGGTTTTGATAAAGATAAAATCAATCAATATTTAAATTTAGACACCGCTAAACAAAGAGTATCTATGCTCATTGCTCTAGGACATGCCCAAAAAAATTCTAGCACAGAAAAAGCTCGTTTTGCATTTAATGAAGTGGTAGAATTTAAAGATTAATCAAATATCAAAACTCCATTTAAATTTTATATAATAAAATAATATTTTTAAAATAAAATGGAGTTTTAAATGCAAGGAAATTTTTTAAAGATTTTTGGCGTATTGCCATTTTTAGCAGTAGCTTTTATTAATGCTTTTGTGGATTTAGGACACAAAATCATCATACAAAATACCATTTATAAATTTTATGAAGATAGCACCCAACTTTTTCTAACTGCTATTGTCAATGCTTTAATGCTTTTGCCTTTTATTCTTATGCTTTCACCATCTGGATTTTTAGCGGATAAATTTCCTAAAAATAAAATCATGAAAATATCTGCATTATTTTCAGTAATATTAACTTGTATTATTTGTTTGTGTTATTATCTTGGAGCATTTTGGCTTGCATTTACAATGACTTTTATCATGGGAGTGCAATCTGCTTTATACTCTCCTGCAAAATATGGCTTTATAAAAGAATTAGTAGGAAAAGAGCTTTTAGCTATGGGAAATGGAGCTGTCAATGCAGTAAGTATTGTGGCTATTTTAGCCGGTATGGCAGTATTTTCTCTAAGCTTTGAAATGCTTTTTGAGTCAAATTTTAACACTCCTTCGGATATTTTAACACAAATTGCACCTTTGGGTTTTGTATTAATAGCTTTTGCTTTATTAGAACTTTTTTTAGCTTATAAACTTCCTAGCTTAAAAGAAGAAGATAAAAATTTAAGTTTTGATAAAAAACAATATTTACAAGGAAAGCTTTTAACCTCTAATTTAAAAACAATATTTTCTCATAAAATTATTTGGCTTTGTATTATAGGAATTTCACTTTTTTGGGCCATATCACAACTTTATTTAGTGAGTTTTCCTGTATATGCAAAAAATGATCTTTTCATAGAAAATACCTTTTATGTACAATGCTCTTTAGCTTTTTCTGGTATAGGAGTGATTATAGGGTCGCTTATTAGTGGTAAGTTTTCTAAAAATTACATCGAATTAGGTCTTATACCACTAGGTGCTTTAGGGGTTTTTCTAATGAGCATTTTAATGCCATTTTTAGAAAACTTACTAAGTTATAGTGTGGTGTTTTTTATTTTTGGTTTAAGCGGAGCATTTTTTATCATACCTTTAAATTCTCTCATACAATTTCATGCAAAAGAAAATGAACTAGGAAAAGTCTTAGCAGGAAATAATTTCATACAAAATATTTTTATGTTAGGCTTTTTAGCACTAGCTACTTTTGCTGCTTATGCTAAAATTGAAGTGATAAATTTGTTTTATTTTATCATCGCTGTGGCATTTTTTGGAAGCATTTATGTGCTAAGCAAATTGCCTTTTTCTTTAGTGCGTTTATTAATGAGTATAGCGTTTTTTCAACGCTACCGTTTATTGGTAGAAGGTTTTGAGAATATTCCTGAAAAAGGTGGAGCGTTATTACTTGGCAATCATATATCTTTTATAGATTGGGCTATTGTGCAAATGGCTATACCAAGAAAAATTTATTTTGTTATGGAAAAAAGCATTTATTCTAAGTGGTATATTAGAATTTTTCTTGATAAATTTGGAGTTATTCCTGTTTCAAGTGCTTCTAGCAAATCAAGCTTAGAGCTTATTGCTATGCATATTAAAAATGGAAATTTAGTTTGCCTTTTCCCAGAAGGAGTGCTTTCACGCCATGGACAGCTTAATGAATTTAAAGGTGGGTTTGAGTTAGTTTGCTCAAAATTAGAAGAACAAGATGGAGTGATTTTACCTTTTTATATTAGAGGACTTTGGGGAAGTGCTTTTTCAAGAAGTGATGAAGAATTTTCAGCAAGAAACCGCAAAATAAGCAAAAGAAAAATCGCTATTGCTTTTGGAAAAAGCTTGCCAATACACACTAAAAAAGAAGTGGTTAAAGCAAAGGTTTTTGAACTTTCATTTATTGCTTGGAAATCTCAATGTGAAAGTATGCATACTATAGCTAGAGCTTGGATAGATAGCGCTAAAAGAAATTTAAGTCAAATAGCTATTGTTGATCCTTTAATAGGTGGTATTACTTATAGAAAAATGCTTGCTTTAAGTCTAGTTTTTAGCTCTTTTATAAAAAATAGATCACATGAGTTAAATATACAACCTACCCAAGGAAGCTATGCTCCAAAAGAAGAATGTATAGGAATTTTGCTCCCTGCTTCCATGGCTAGTTCTCTTTGTAATCTAGCTGTATTACTTGCAAATAAAATCGTGGTAAATTTAAATTTCACAGCAGGTGTAAAGGCGATTAATCATGCCATTCAAAGCTCTCAAATTCAACAAATTTATACTTCTAGAAAATTTATGGAAAAATTAGAAAATAAAGGTATAAAACTAGAATTTGAAGAGCATGTTAGAATCATTTTTATGGAAGATATTATCGCAAACTTTAAAAGACAAAAACTCAAAATCTTTTCTATGCTTGCTTTAGTAAGTATCTTACCTACTTGTTTATTAAAAGCATTATTTGCACCTAATAAACAAAACCTTGCCATAGCTGCTATATTATTTAGTAGTGGTAGCGAGGGAGCGCCTAAGGGGGTAATGCTAAATAATCGCAATATTTTAAGCAATATAGCTCAAATTTCAGATGTATTATGTGCAAAAAATGAAGATGTTGTCTTATCTTCTTTGCCACCTTTTCATGCTTTTGGATTAACTGTAACTACTTTTATGCCTTTATTAGAAGGGATTAAAAGCATAACACATGCTGATCCAACAGATGCGCTAGGTGTAGCAAAAGCTATAGTAAAAAATAATGTTAGCATTATGTGTGCTACTTCAACTTTTTTGGGTATTTATGCAAGAAATAAAAAACTTGATGCGATTATGTTTGAAAGCTTAAGGATTATTGTTTCAGGTGCTGAAAAACTCAAAAGCGAAGTAAGAACTGCCTTTGAAATGAAATTTAAAAAACCTATTTTTGAAGGTTATGGAGCCACTGAAACCACTCCGGTTGCAAGTGTGAATTTACCGAATAAATTTGATCCTGACTATTGGATTTTACACCGTGCAAATAAAGAAGGTAGTGTAGGTATGCCTTTACCAGGAAGTGCTATACGCATAGTAGATCCATCTACTTATGAAAGTTTAAATCATGGAGAAAATGGATTAATACTCATTGGTGGCCATCAGGTTATGGTGGGTTATTTAAACAATAAAGAAAAAACCGATGAAGTTATCAAAGAAATCGATGGCATACGCTGGTATAATACCGGCGATAAAGGCCATGTAGATGAGGATGGCTTTTTATATATAGTGGATCGTTATTCTCGTTTTGCAAAAATTGGTGGCGAGATGATATCTTTAGGAGCTTTAGAAGAAGAAATTGCTAAATTTATCAATACAGATATAGTAAAATTTTGCGCAGTTGCACTAGATGATGATAAAAAAGGTGAAATGGTATGCTTATTAGTAGAATGCCAAGAGCAAGATTTTGAAGGAATTTGTGAAGCAATTAAAAACTCTACTATGCCTGCTATTTTTAAACCAAGTAGATATTTTAAGGTAGAACAAATTCCACTTTTAGGCTCTGGCAAAGTGGATTTAAAAGGTGCTAAAGATTTAGCTAAAATCTTGCAAGAAAATTAATTCCCAAAGTAAATTTTACTTTGGGAAATTTTATAAACTATTTCTTTTAGTTTTACAATCATATTTTTTATCAAAAACAAGCTTATTATTTTCCTTAACTACTAATTTTCCCTTAATATAAAAATACTCCAAATCGCTAGTTTGTGTTAAGATTATATCCGCCTCCATCATACAACCCTCGCGTCCTATTTGCATTGTTTGAGTAATGGTATATTCTGCACTTAATGGGTTTTCATTTTGAAGTTTTAATTCTCTTTTTAAATTATGCTTTACTAAAACATCAACCTCATCAAATCTATAAACACCTTCTCCAAAAACTCCACCAACACCATCTGTAATACAAGTCCAAGTATCGTTTAAAATATCATAAGAAATGCTTCTATCTACCCTACCTTCTTCTAAAAGTGTTATTGGAGTTAAAGAAGCACTTTGTGCTTGCATATTGATTTTATCGCTATCTTGACCATTAAAACATGGTAAATTAAATTCACACTCATTTAAATCTAAAGTCGAGGTTGAAATTTTTGGCATAGGCCAAAACATAGGCCAAAAAGAATTTGCTAATGATAATCTTATCTTAGAACCCTTGGCAAATCTATATCCACAAGCATCAAGTTTGATTTGCTTTTGGATAAATTCATCTTTTTTTAAAGGTATAAATTGCTCTTTATTATCACTTAATGCAAGATTGATTACTCCATAACTTACTCTTTTTACAAAACCATCAGCTCTAACTTCACTAAGTTGAGCAAAAAGCATAGCTTTTTCTTGATCGCTTGCAATTTTTACATTTAACATAGGAAAGCCTAAGACATCTAAATCTTGTTCTAAAAAATCACTTTCAAAAACAACTGCCATCCCATCATCTAACCTTTGATCGCTAGGACTTTCTCCTAAAACACCAGCTCCCATCCACTCTCCTGATAAAAGCCCATGATTTAATGGAGTGTTAATTTTGATAAATTCACTTGATTTTTTACATGTTAATTTATGCGGATTTAAATAGTATCTTTTATAGCTAATATCATTTTTAAAATCATTTAAAGCAACAAAACGACCTTCTACTTTCTCTGTTTTTGAATTTGGCTTAGAGCTATTTTCAATATATGCTTGTATCATAGGAGCTTCAAGCACATCGTTTTCTTCATTTTTAAGCCATTTATCCCACCATTTAAGTGCTTCTTGTAAAAAACCCATTGCAGGCAAAGGTAAGCCATCATGAGGATAAACATGAGCCCAAGGACCAACGATAGCTTTTTTTGGAACTTTCAAACCATTCATTAGAGTAAAAACAGGATTAGTATAAGAATCAGCCCATCCATCTAATGCAAAAACAGGGACTTGTATATCATCATAATTTTCCCCAACAGATCCATGCTTCCAATAATCATCTTTTAAAGTATGCTCAAGCCATAATGTGGGCCATAAAGGCATATTCTCAAGCCTATTGAGCCATTTTTTTCTACCATTTGGATCAATTTTTGGATCAACAAAGCGTGATTGATATGCAAGCATGATATTACCCCACCAAAAATTATCATTAAGCAAACATCCGCCTTTATAATGAATATCCTCATTAAACCTATCATCAGTAAAACCTACTACTATAATTGCTTTTAAATTTTTAGGTCTTCTTGCTGCAACTTGTAAAGAATTAAAGCCACCCCAAGATTTACCCATCATACCAATATTCCCATCACACCATTCTTGCTTTGCAATCCACTCAATGACTTCTAAGGCATCATCTTGTTCTTGTTTTAAATATTCATCTTCTAATAAACCATCAGATTCCCCACTTCCTCTAATATCAACCCTAACAACCGCATAGCCATTACCACTAAAATATCCGTGCATAGGCTCATCTCTGCCCCTTGTTCCATCATTTTTTCTATAAGGAATGTATTCCAATATAGCAGGAACTTTTTCTTTTACTTGAGGAAGCCAAATTCGTGATGAAAGCTTAGTGCCATCTTTTAAAACTATCCATTCATTTTCTATTACTCTAACCTTGTTTTTAAAGTTAAAAACAATTTCCTTCATTTCATCTCCTTTTTATTGTATTTTTTAATCCAAATCAAACAAAACATTACACCCAAAATAGCCATAACTATCATGATGGTAAAATATATATGAAAACCTTTTACACCTGGGTATCTATCTAATAAATCTCCAGCAAGTAATGGTGCAAAAACTTCAGGCAAATACCCAAAAGTAGATACAATACCTATAGCCATACCCGCTAAATGTATAGGAATTTTTCCCTCACTAAGTAAAGAATAATAAATTCCAAAATTAGAATACATAGCTATATAAATTATGACACAAGCAGAAGTTAAAACACTCATTTGTAAAAATCCATTTAATTTTGAACTAAGCATTAAAAAAATAACACCAATTCCCATTAAAATAAAGCCTATCATCATTATTTTAGCTTTTCCATATCCATCTGCTATAAATCCACCCACTACAGAAGAAACCGGACGAATATATTGAGCCAATACCGTTAAAATAGCTGCAAAAACAGCAGAAGTTCCTATAACATTGCTTGCATAAGGAGTAAAATAATAAAAACTCATGTTAAAAAAATATGTACAAAAAGTAATAGCAACCACAAGCCAAAGAGCAGAATTTTTCAAAAGAAAAACCAAGTCTTTGATTTTAATCTTCTCACTTTGCTCATTAATATCATCTTTCAAAAGAAAAAACAATAAAATAGCACTTGCAATAGGAGCTATAGAATAAAACACAATAACCATTTCTATACCTTGTGCGGCCAAGGCTTTTGTTTGAAAATATCCAAAAATACTCGTAGCTATAGCCAAATGTGCAGCACCAACAACTCCTCTACCGCCTTCAAAAATTCCATAAGCCCTTGCTTGTTCTTTAGAATTTGCTAAACTCCTTACTATTTTCATCAAAGAAGGCCAAAAAGTTAATAATGAAGTAATCCCCCAAATTCCATAAATAATCAAAAGTGCATTTAAAGAAGTAAAATATAAATGCAATAAACCACCAAGTCCTGTAGCAATTAAAGAAAAAATCAATAATTTTTTTGGTGCAAAACGATCTGCTAAATAACCTCCTAAAGCATAAGAAAACAAACCAAGCAATCCATAAGCACTACCCAAAAGCCCCATTTCAAAATTATTTAAATGATAAAGACTCATATAATCATCATAATAATACTTTCTAAAATAAGGCAAACCATAAATAATAGATCCGCAAAAGGATAATAACAATAATGTTAAAAAATTATTTTTTAAACTTTGTCCTGTATTTTGTCCCATCAAAAACTCCTTTTGCATACTATATATAATTTTTATGTTTTTTTGCTTTTATATAAGTGATTTTATGCAAAAAATATTATAATAATATATTTTTTACACATTTTAATCTACTTTATTATAAAATTTTATTAATTTAATAATTTATAAGCATAAAAAATTTATTTACAAAATAAAAATAATTTCTGTTTTTTATTTTTTATTATTGTTTTTTTGATACATTTACATAAACTAAAAATTAAAAAAGGGAAATAATGAAAATTTTTGATATGGTAGTTATTGGTGCTGGCCCTGCAGGTATTGCAGCGGGAGTAGAAGCTAAAATAAAAAATAAAGAAGTTATTGTTTTAGAAAAAGCTGATGCGATTTGTCAAACCTTAGTAAAATTTTACAAAGAAGGCAAAAGAGTAGACAAAGCTTATAAAGGTTGTGATAGCACAAATCACGGGCATATAAATTTTGAAGATGGAACTAGAGAAAGCACAATAGAAACTTTCCAAAATGCCATTAAAGAGCATAATCTTGAAGTAAAGCTTTCTAGTGAAGTTGAAAGTGTTAAAAAAGATGGAGAAAATTTCATAGTTAGCACTGCAAATGAAAATTATATTTGTAAAAATGCAGTTATTGCCATAGGTAGAATGGGTAAGCCAAATAAACCAAACTATACTTTACCTATAACTTTAACTAAAATCATCAATTTTAATGCAAATTCAACAAGCCAAGATGAAAAAATCTTAGTTGTAGGCGGTGGAAATTCAGCAGCAGAATACGCTATAGATTTAGCTAAAAATAACGATGTTACACTTTGCTATAGAAGAGAAACTTTCTCAAGATTAAATGATATTAATCTTGAAGATATTCAAAAAGCTTTTGAGCAAGGCAGTGTAAAAGCAAAACTCGGCATAGATATAACTGGTATTGAAGATGAAAATGGTAAAGCTAAAGTAAATTTCACTAACAATACAAGTGAAATTTATGATCGCATTATTTATGCTATTGGTGGTTCAACCCCGCTTGATTTCTTACAAAAATGCTCTATAGAAGTTGATGAAAAAGGTGTGCCAAGCTTTGATGAAAATAAAGAAAGCAATGTAAAAGGATTATTTATCGCAGGTGATATAGCGAGTAAAAACGGAGCTTCTATTGTAGTGGGTTTAAATGATTCATTTAAAATCTGCGATCATCTTTATAAATGCTAAAACTCTTTCAATATTCAAAAGGCTATCGTTATAATAATGATAGCCTTTTACTTTTTGACTTTTTATCTAAAAATAACTTAAAAGGAAATATCCTTGATATAGGATGTGGATGTGGAATTTTAGGACTTTTAGTAAAGCAAAAATTTCCAAATTCAAAAGTTTATCTACTAGATATTCAAGAGCAAAATATCAAACTAAGTTATAAAAATGCTAAAGAAAATAAACTTAAAATTCAAAGCATTTGCGAAGACTTTTTAAACTATAAAAGTGATATAAAATTTGATTTTTTGATCTCTAATCCTCCATTTTATAAAAAAAATACACAAAAAAGCCAAGATTTGCATTTATGTATATCAAGATATCAAGAATTTATGCCGCTTGAGAAGATGTTTGCTAAAATAAATACTTTAATCAAGCCAAATGGTAGTTTTTTTATGTGCTATGAGGCAAGTTTTTTAGATGAAATTTGTGCTTCTTTAAAGCAATTTAAATTAAAGCTAGTTTCTCTTCAATGCATTCACACCAATACACAAACTAATGCAAGGCTTGTTTTAATGCATATTAAAAAAAATAGTAAAAGCTCTTGTGTGATAATGCCTACGCTTTTTATGTATGAAAATAATGTTTTAAATCCAAAAATTAGTGAAATTTATGAAAATACAGGAACTATAAGCTATGATATGTGAAAAAGACTTTGATTATTCTTTTGATGAAAATGCTTGTAAAATATGCGGTGGAAAATGCTGCACTGGAGAAAGTGGATATATCTATGCTAGCAAAGAAGAGCTAGAAGCTATTGCTGCTTTTTTAAATTTAAGCTTTGAAGCCTTTAAAGAACAATACCTTATCAAAGTTGGATTTAAATATAGTTTTAAAGAAGTAAAGCATGAAAATGGCTATCGTTGTATTTTTTTTGATACAATGTATAAAAAATGTTTAATTTACAAGCATAGACCAAAACAATGTAAAACTTTTCCATTTTGGGAGTATTTTAAAACACACAAAGAGGAGTTAAAAGAGGAATGTATAGGGGTTTGCTTTCACTAATTATCGTTTTTATCCTAACAAACCTTGCTTTGGCTAAAAGCGAAGATAAAATCTTACAAGCACTCATTTATGAAGAACATGGACAGTTTCAAAAAGCATGTGATATTTATACAAATTTATTTCATGAAAATAATGAAAGTATCTATTTACAAAAAGCATTGCTTTTAGCTTTGGGTGCTAACTTAAAACAAAAAGATGAACTTTTAAAAGCCTCTAAAGAATTTTTAAATCATACAGCTATTGCAAGATTAAATGCTTTGCATTTTTTTGAAATAGGAGATTATAAACAAGCCGAAACTATACTTTATAAACTCATTAAAGAAGAGCAAGATTATAGAAACTATGAAATACTAGGTGATATTTTTGCTAAAAAAGCTTTATACACCAAAGCTTTAGAGCAATACAATCTTGCTTATAAGCTTTTTGAACATGAAAATTTATTACTTAAAATAGTTGAAATTAATATAAAAAATAAAAATATCGATCAAGCTAAAAAAGCTTTAGAAGAATTTGTAAAAAATTCACAATGCACTCTTAAAACATGCACCCTACTTTTAAAAATTTATCAAGAGCAAAAAAACAATAAGGCAAGCATTCAAACCCTTGAAAAACTATATAAACTCAACAATGATATTAAATATATATATGCTATGATAGAATTACTAGTGCAAGAAAAAAATTATAAACAAGCTCTAAATTTAGTCCAACAATACAACATAGATCCTGATACTAAAATTTTCTTATATACACAAACAAAAAATTATAAAAAAGCTTACGAAATAGCTTTAAAACATTATGAACTTAGCAAAGATAAAAAATACCTTTCTATGGCAGGGGTTTTAGAATTTGAAATTTATATGGATTCTAAAAGTAAAAAAATCACGGATCCAAAAATTCTAGCTTCTATTATGAAAAAATTTGAACAAAGTGTAGATGTGCGTAGCGATGCTTTATATCAAAACTACTATGGCTATGCCTTAATCGAATATGATATTGATATTGCAAAAGGCATAGAATTAGTAGGCTGGGCACTTGAACAAGAACCACAAAATCTTTACTACCTAGACTCTTTAGCTTGGGGCTATTATAAACTTAAAAATTGCAAAAAAGCTTATGAAATTTTACAAAAAACATTCCACGATAAAGAATTTGCAAATTCCCAAGAAAGCAAAGATCACTTAAAGGCCATTGAAAAATGTTTAAAACAATAGATTTAAAAGATCATTTTTCAAAAACACAAAAAATTCTAGAAAATAAAAAAGAAATTTTTCCTTATGATATGCTAGGCAGAAGCCTAGCTTCTAATGCTTTTTATCCTAAAGATATTTACACACTTTTGCTTGAAAGAAAACTTTCGCATTTTTTATACTCCAAAGATTTAAATTTTAATCATGAAAATTTTGATGCTATCGTTTTACCAACAAGTCCTTTGCTTAATCAAGACATACAAAATTTAAGTCTTTTTAGACGCTATCATGAAAAACCCATTGTTCAATTTGACTTTATTTTTGATGAATATCAAATTTTAGAAAGCTTGGTATATGGAGCTGATGCGTTTATTGTATTTCCTAAAATGCTAAAAACTATGCAACTAAAAAAACTTTATAATTTTGCAATACATCTTGGCTTAGAGGCCATTTTTTATATTGAAAGCAAAAGCGATCTTAATAATGCTATTTTAGCAGGAGCTAGAATTTTTTTATTAGAAGATGAAAAGCTATTACCTTTGATACCAAAAAATAAAGCTCTTATAAGTAAAAATATCAAAAATCTGCATGCTTGCATAAAGGAGAGTTGATGGAGTATTTATACGCACCTTGGAGGGATGTTTATTTTAATAATAAAGATAAAAATTTTTGCCCTTTTTGTCATTGTAAGTATGAACTCAATGAAGATGAAAAACTTGGGGTAATTTTTAGAGCTAAAGAATGTTTTGGCATTATGAATAAATACCCTTATAGTCCGGGTCATTTCATGATTATCCCTTATGAGCATTTAGAAAATATAGAAGATTTAAATAATGATACATGGCTAGAAATTAGCCATTTTGTGCGTATTGGAGTTAAAATTTTAAAAGAAAACTTTCATGCTAAGGGTGTTAATATAGGTATGAATTTAGGTAGTGCAGCAGGAGCTGGCATAGCGCCGCATTGTCATTATCATTTAATCCCAAGATGGCAAGGGGATACAAATTTTATCACTACCATAGGACAAACTAGAGTTTGTGGGAGTGATTTGGAAAAAGTTTATACCACCTTATGCAAAGCTTTTAAAGACTATGTATAAAGAAGTTGATTTTGAAAATTTTTTAAAATTTAATTTTGATCTTTTAATTGATGTAAGAAGTCCCAAAGAATACAAACTTGCTCATATAAAATCTGCGCAAAATTACTATGCATTAAATGATAATGAATTTGAAGAAATAGGCACACTTTATAAGAAAAATAAAGGCTTAGCTAAAGCAAAAGGTGCAAGTTATATTTGTAAAAATATGAGTGAACATATTAATAAACTTTATCAAAATTATAAAATAGGTTCTTTGGTGGGAATTTATTGTGCAAGAGGTGGTAAAAGATCAAAAGCTATTGCTTTAATCTTGGCTGAACTTGGTTATAGAGTTGTAAGATTAGAAGGTGGATACAAGGCCTATAGAAGTTATGTGAGTGAGTTTTTTAGGAAAGATTTAAATATTGAGTTTTTATGTCTTTGTGGTAATACAGCAAGCGGTAAAAGTGATTTAATCGAAACTTTAAATAATGCTTTAAATTTAGAAAAACTAGCTAACCACCAAGGATCAAGTTTTGGTAAAATTTATGGAGAACAACCAAGCCAAAAAGCCTTTGAAGATAAGTTGTTTTATTTTTTAAAAGATTATACTCACAAAACTTGTTTTATAGAAGCTGAAAGCAGACAAATTGGAAATTTAACTATCCCACTAAATTTATACAATAGTATGCAAAAAGCTAAGAAAATTTGGTGCGAGTGTGATATAAATTTACGCATTCAAAGAGTTTTAAAAAACTATACTCCAATGGATAAAAAAGTATTTTATCAATGCGTTGAAAAAATATCACCTTATATCAGCAAGGATTTTAAATTAAGACTTTGTAAAAATTATGAAGAAAATAATTTAGAACTTTGTGTAAAAATGCTTTTTGAATATTATGATAAAGTATATAAAAAACCTGCAAAAATTGATTATTTTATAAATAGCTCTAATTTAAATGAAGCTAAAAAATATCTTATGAGTTTAAACTCATAAGATTATATTTACAAAAATTACAAAAATAATACTTGAAAGAATTCCAGCAACTGGTAAAGTAATAACCCAAGCTAAACCAATAGGTTTCATCATACCCCATTTAGCATCTTTATTAAACACCCCTATACCCAAAATAGCGCCGATTAAAATATGGGTTGAGCTAACTGGAATTCCAAGTTGAGTTGCTAAAAGTATAACAATACTTGCACCAAGTTCAGCACTAAAGCCTGTTGTTGGCTTAATTTCTGCTAGTTTTGAACCAACAGTTTGAATAACTTCTTTACCTAAAAACCAAAGTCCAATAACCAAAGCTATACCAAACATAAGCATTACAGCAAATGGCACTGGCGAACTTGGATTAATGGTATTATTTTTAAGCACATCTAAAATCGCAGCAAATGGTCCAAGAGCATTAGCTATATCATTAGCTCCATGCGAAAAAGCAAAACTAGAAGCAGTAAAAATTTGAAACCACGAAAAAATCTTTTCTATAGTTTTATTTACTTCAGTTTTTTTCATCAATCTTACAACAGCCAAAGTAACTATATAAGCAAAAATAGAAATAATAGAAACTATCCATAAATTCTGCACCATATCTAAAGTAGAAACTTTATTTAAACCTTTAAATAAAAACATTGACGCTATTATTAAAGCAGCTATCCCTGCAACCAAAGGAACATGAAATTTCATTTTAGAAAAAACATCTATATTTTTTTCTTTTTCTTTTAATTCTTTAATTTTTAACTTATATTCACTTCTTTTTTCATCATCATCTAAAACAATGGCACTTAATTCTTTAATTTGCTCTTCTTGACTTTTGTTTTTTAAATTGATAAAAAAATTTTCTTTAAACTCTTTTTTTTCTTTTTTAATTTCTTTTATTTGCATATTAATCAAAGCCGAAGGTTGAAGTATTTTTTTATAAATATAAGCATAAATTAAATACGCCACAAGTCCACCAAGTAAAGGAGAAATAACCCAACTCATAGCTATTTTATAAATACCATTCCAATTTACCATAGAAAAAGCTTGGTCTTGATCAAAAAATACAAACCCCATAGCTATACTTGAACCTACAATACCACCTATAATGCTATGAGTAGTAGAAACTGGAAGTCCTTTTTTTGTTGCTATAAATAACCAAATACCTGAACTTAGCAAAGCTGAAAGCATAACACATACAAACACCATAGGATCAATACTATCTGGTAAAACTACTATACCACTTCTTATAGTATTAGTTACTTCCCCACCTGCAAACACAGCTCCACTTAATTCAAATACTGCTGCAATAATTAAAGCTTGCTTAATAGTAACTGTCTTAGCTCCCACGCTAGTGCCAAATGAATTTGCAACATCATTACCGCCAACATTAAAGGCCATAAAAATTCCAAATACACTAGCAAGAATAAATAATATCATGGAATTATTAGGAATATAATTATAACCCCAAACAAAAAAACACAAAACGCTTACAATAAAAATAAAAAATGCAATGGTATTGTCTTTACTCAAGCATTCTCCTTAAGAAATTATTTTAAGAATATTTTAGTAACTTTTACTTATTTTTTTCTTTGATTTGTAAAAATTGTAAAGCAGATTTTACTGCTTGCATATAACTTTGTAAGTTTATTTTTTCATTTTTATAAGCCCTATCATAAGCTGTTCCATGATCAACACTAGTTCGAATTATGGGTAAATTTAAACTCGCATTAATACTTTTATCAAAATACAAAGCTTTTAAAGGTGCTAAAGCTAAATCATGATACATACTGACTAAATACTTGCATTTACTTAATGCAAAAGGAGTAAAAGCACTATCGGCCACTAAAGGCTCACTTAAAAAAATATTTTCCTTATAAGAAAACTCTTTTTCTTTTTGACTTAAAAAATATTCATTTTCTAAATTTTGTAAATTTAATGCATGATCTTTTAAAAATACATTTGCTATTCTTATAGCTTTTTTTATTTCCTGCTCTTCTTCTCCGCCTATTACGCCATTATCACTTGCATGAGGATTAAAACCCAAAACTCCAATTTTTTCAAATAAAGTGCATTGATAAAAATTAATTAAAAATTTCGCAAGTTCAAAAGCCTTAATTTCTTTATAAACATCTCTTAAAGGCATATGCTCAGTATATAAAGCCACAAAAAGCTCATCACACCCTAACATCATAATAGCATCTTGTTTGAAAAAATTTCTTAGTGCTTCAGTATGACCTTTATAGCTCACTCCTGCCATTTGCCAAGTTTTTTTATTAATCGGTAAAGTTACTAAAGCATCTAAAAATAAATGCGTGCAATAACTAGCTCCTTCAAAACTTAAAAAAGAATAAGCTCCACTTTTAGCGTCTAAATTTGCAGGATTTAACTCAAAATCAAAATCAATAATTTTACTAGCTTGATATGAAAACTCATAAATTAAAAAATTTTCTTTTTCTTCTTTAAAGGCAAAATGTGGTTTTGAAGCATTAGAAATTTCAACTAAATTGATTTTAGATTTAGGATTTATTTTCAAAAGCTTACTTGCTTTTTGAAATAATTCATAATGCACAAAATAATATGGCTCACAAATTTTTACTAGCTCATCATGACAAGATAATAAAATTTGCATACCTATACCATTTAAATCTCCTATGCTAATAGCAATTTTTTTCATCTTTTAATCAAAGCTTTCATTTGCAATATAGCTTTTTCTAAGCCTACAAAAACCGATCTTGCTACTATGCTTTGACCTATATTTAACTCTTCTATTTCTAAAATATCCACAATATTTTTTACATTTTTATAATTAAGCCCATGACCAGCTGCCACTCTTAATTTTAAACCCTTAGCCAAACTCGCACTTTGTTTTAATCTTTGGAGTTCATTTTCTAAAAGCTTTTTGAGTTCATTTTTACTTAAAATTAATTCAGGCAATGCATAGGAAGTTTGATTGATATTGGTATATAATGCATTATAAATATTAGCATACAATCCTGTATGAAGCTCTATAAAATCAGCATTTAAAGAAGATGATTTATTAATATCTTCTAAATTTGGATCAATAAATAAAGAAACTTCGATTTGCTCTTGTTTTAAAGCATTAATGGCTTCTTGTAATTTTTCATTGTCTAAATTTAAACCACCTTCTGTTGTAAGCTCTTGTCTTTTTTCAGGTACTAAAGTAACGCGCGAGGGTTTGTATTTTAAAGCATATTCTATCATATCAATAGAGCATTCTAAATTCACTACACACTTGCAGTATTTTAAGATATTTTCTAAATCAAACTCATTAGCATGACGACGATCTTCTCTTACATGGATAGTGATTTGATCAGCTAAATTTGCACTCAAAAACGCAGCTTCAAGCAAATCAGGATCATTTACTTTTCTAGCTTCTCTTAAAACTGCTATATGATCGATATTAACCCCTAAAAGCATAAGTTTTCCTTATAAGTTTTTTGCTATTATACTTTAAATTTTTTAAGGAGAGCTAGTGCTAGGTATTGATATGGGTTCAAATACATTAAGAGCTGTTTTGATGGATGAGAATTTTAATAAATTAAAAAGCGAAGAATTTATCATAGGAGCAGCTAAAAATATGCAAAATGACACCATTAGCGATGAAGCTATAGAAAGAATTTTTAGCGCTTTGAAAATCTTAGAAGAAAAAAATTATAACTTAAGTCAAGCTAAAGCGGTCGCCACAGCTGCTTTTAGAAAAGCAAAAAATACTAAGCTTATTTTTGAAAAAATTCAAAAAGAATTTAAACTTGATATAAAATTAATCGATGCAAAAACCGAAGCAAAACTAAGCGTTTTAGGTATGCAAGAGCGTCTTAAAGCTCTTAAACTTTTTAGAAAAGACTTAAGTTATTGTGATTTGGGCGGTGCTTCTTGTGAAATTTCAAATGATAAGTTTAGCAAAAGTTATGATTTTGGAATCATTAGTTTTTATGAAAGAATGCATTTTAAAGCCATAAAACCAAGTGTTTATGTAAGATTTTTTAAAAAATATCCACAAAATCTTGTGCGTATTAAAGATGAAAAATTAAAAATTCATCTAAGCCCCTACCCTGCGCATTTAAAGCAACTTGCCTTAAAAGCTTTTAATCTTAGTAAAGATATAAAATTAAAAGGAAATTTTTTCATACTAAATTCAGGAGTACCTACCACACTTTGTGCTTATAAACAAAACATAAAATACAAAGACTACCTAGAAGAAAGTGTAAATGGTAAAATACTCAAACGCAAAGATTTTTTTGATTTTGCATTAAAAATTTGGAATTTAGAACAAGAAAAAGCTAAAATTTATCTTGGAGAAAATAGAAAAAAATACCTCATAGCAGGCTCAATGATACTTTTTGCTTTATTTAATAAGCAAAAGCTCATTGTGATTGATGATGGTGTTAGAGAAGGTGTGTGTATAGCACATTTTAAAAATATCAAATTTTAAAGGAGAAAAAATGAGTTTAAAAGATCAAATTTTAGAAGACATTAAAGAAGCTATGCGTAATAAAGATGATTTTAAAAGAAATACTTTAAGAACGCTTAATGCTAGCTTTAAACAAATAGAAGTTGATGAGAGAATCACACTTAATGATGAAAGAATATACAAAATCATTGCGAGTGAGATTAAAAAACGAAATGAAGCTGCACTTGCTTTTAGCAAAGGTTCTAGAGAAGATTTAGCACAAAAGGAACTCCAAGAAGTAGCTATTTTAAGTGCTTATTTACCAAAACAACTTAACGATGAGGAATTAGAAAGTGAGCTAAAAAAACTTATAGAAAAACTACAAATTAGCTCTTTAAAAGAACAAAGTATTTTGATGAAAGAAGCTAAAGTAGCTTTTGGCGCGAGCGTTGATGGTAAAAGACTTAATGAAATGGTAAGAAAGTTTTTAGCATGAAAAAAGTTTTAACACTTTGCGCCTTAGCTTTAAGCTCTTTTGCTTATACTCAATATGAATTACATCCTAGCTTTAAAGCTTATTTTAAAGACTGCTCTTTATTAATGGATAAATATTATTATATTAATTGTTATGATTATAATTATAAAGGTACTAAAGCAATTGCTTATAAACTAGAAGCTAAAATTTTAAATCAAGGACACATCAAAAAACGCCCAAAATTTAAAGATGATACCAATATTCCTAAAAAGTATAGAACTTATTGGGAGGATTATCTAAGAAGTGGTTATACAAGAGGACATGTCGTGCCAAATCAATCCATGAATGCAACCCCACAAGCCCAACTTAGCACTTTTTTAATGAGCAATATCACTCCGCAAAAAAAAGATATTAATGCAGAAATTTGGAATGAAATCGAACAAAGAGAAAGATATTTAGCAAAGAAAAATAAAGAATTAGAAGTCTTAAATTTAGTACTTTATGATGATAAGCCAAAACGCATTAAAAACAACATAGCCATTCCTAGTTTTTATATCAAAATTCTTAAGGCTAAAAATTTCAGCGAATGTTATAAAGTGCCAAATAATGATAATTTTGCAAGATTTGATAGAAATTATTTTAAGGAAGATTGTAAAAAATATATTGATTAAACTAGAAGCAACAAGGCTTCTAGTTTAGTTTTTACTCAACTTCAGCATCGATTACATCATCGTCTTTTTTCTTTTGAGCGTTTGGTTCTTCTTTTTTATACATATTTTCTGCTAATTTATGAGAAACTTCACTTAAAGCTTTCATTTTACCTTCGATTTCTTCTTTAGAAGCATTAGCATTTTTCAATGTCTCTTTTAACTCATCTAAAGCTTTTTGAATATTTGCTTTATCATCATCGCTTACTTTATCTCCAAGCTCACTTAAAGATTTTTCTACTTGATGTACTAAGCTATCAGCAGCATTTCTAGCTTCCACTGCTTCTTTGCGTTTTCTATCTTCTTCTTTGTGAAGCTCTGCATCTTTTACCATATTATTGATTTCTTCTTCACTTAATCCACTTGAACCTGTGATTTTAATCTCTTGAGCCTTACCTGTAGCTTTATCTTTTGCACTAACTGTTAAAATACCATTTGCATCAATATCAAAAGTTACTTCAATTTGTGGCATACCACGAGGTGCTGGTGGAATTCCTTCAAGATTGAAATTTCCTAAAGATTTATTATCACGGCTAAATTCTCTCTCACCTTGTAAAACATTGATAGTAACTGCGCTTTGATTATCTTCAGCAGTTGAGAAAACTTGCTCTTTTTTAGTTGGTATAGTTGTACCTTTTTCGATGATTTTAGTCATCACACCACCTAAAGTTTCAATACCTAAAGAAAGCGGAGTAACATCAAGCAATAATACATCTTTAACATCACCTTTAATAACCGCACCTTGAATTGCCGCACCTATTGCAACAACTTCATCAGGATTTACTGATTTATTAAGCTCTTTTCCAAAGGCTTTTTTAACTTCTTCTTGTACTAGTGGAACACGAGTAGAACCACCCACCATAACAATTTCTTTTACTTCACTTTTATCAAGCCCTGCATCTTTTACTACTTCATTAATTTTGCTAATAGTTTCAGCAACTAAACCATCAATCATACTTTCAAATTTAGCTCTTGTTAGAGTCTTAGTTAAGTGTTTTGGGCCACTTGCATCAGCTGTGATAAATGGTAAATTAATATTAGTTTCATTAGCTGAACTTAATTCTTTTTTAGCATTTTCAGCTGCTTCTTTTAATCTTTGTAAAGCCATTACATCGTTTTTAAGATCAATACCTGTTTCATCTTTAAACTCATTTGCTAAAAAGTCGATTAATTTATTATCAAAATCATCACCGCCTAAAAATGCATTACCGCCTGTTGCTAAAACTTCTACAACATTATCACCTGTTTCAAGCACAGTAACATCAAATGTACCACCACCTAAATCATAAACTACAATTTTTTCACTTTCTTTTTTATCAAGTCCGTAAGCTAAAGCTGCTGCAGTTGGTTCGTTGATAATTCTTAATACATTCAACCCTGCAATTTGTCCTGCTTCTTTTGTAGCTTTTCTTTGTGCATCATTAAAATATGCAGGAACAGTAATAACTGCATCTTCTACTTTTTCACCCAAGAAAGCTTCTGCATCTTCTTTTAATTTCATTAAAACTTTTGCTGAAATTTCTTGTGGAGTATAAATTTTACCTGCTATTTCAATCGCACAAGCCCCATTTCTCTCTGTGATATGATAAGGTAAGCGATTTTTAGCTTCTTTTGCTGCTTCTTCATTGATCATCAAACCCATAATTCTTTTTATAGAATAAATAGTTTTTTCAGGATTAGTCACAGCTTGACGCTTAGCGCTATCTCCAACTAAAACTTCTCCCTTATCTGTAAAAGCAACTACTGAAGGAGTAGTGTTTTTACCTTCTTTATTTGGGATAACTTTACTCTCGCCTCTTTCATATACACTCACACAAGAATTTGTTGTACCTAAATCTATACCTATAACTTTTGCCATTTTTTATCCTTTTTATTAAATTTTATTTTGCAACACTAACTTTTGCTGATCTAATTACTCTATCATTCATCATATAGCCCTTTTGTAAAAGTTGGACAATATGATTACTTTCATGATCGGCGCTTTCAACATGAAACATCGCTTCATGTAAATTTGGATCAAACTCACCATTTGCTTCTATTGCTTTAACCATATGTTTTTCAAGTTTTTTCAAAAGCAAGTCTAAAGTGTTTTGAACCCCTTCTTTTATTTTCAAACTTAATTCATCATTAGCTTCTACATTAATAGCCGCCTCTAATGCATCAACTACATCAAGCAAATCTTTAGCAAAACTTTCATTTGCATAAATTGTTGCTGAAATTTTTTCTTTTTCCATTCTTTTTTTGATATTTTCAAATTCAGCATTTGCTCTTAAATAAGTATCTTTTAACTCATTATACTCTGCTTGAAGTTTTTCTAATTCATTGTTTTGATTTTCTGAATTTTCCACTGCTTCTTCTTGCATTTGCTCATTTTGCTTTTCTTCGCTCACGCAGCCTCCTTTATAATATTTAACATTGTTTTAAAATCAGAATACACACTACCAGCAAAAACCACATTAGATTCTTTGCCTAAAAATGTACTCTTAAGCTTTAATCCCATAAAACCCTCTTCAAATAAAGGATCAAATTGCAATTTATCGTTAAAATAAAATCCAATTTGAGGAGATAAAAGCTTAGCAAATTCATCATTTTGATAAATTTGATAAGCTTTACTCTCATTATATCTATAATAAACCATAGCTTCTTTTAGCATAGTTATTTTTTCCAATAACTCTTTAAACTCAACTCTAAAAGCTAAATTTTCAATACTTTTTAGATCAAGCCCTATAAGTCTTTGTAAGAAAACCAGACTATCTTGGCTAAATCTTAAAACCAACTCATTTTGTCCAAAATCAAGTATGATAAATTTATCATTAACCTTGGTAATATCTTGCAAAATAAGCTCATCGCCACCATAAACTAAGGTATAAATTTCAAACTTATCAAGCAAAAACTCCAACAATGCAAGATCGTTAATCACAATCTCATCTTCGCAAAGTTGCTCATACCAATAAGCCTTCATAGCACTAAAAGTTGGTATGCGACCACTGCTAATATGAAGTTGCGTTAATACACCTTCATCACTTAATTTTTTAAAATAAACTCTTATAGTAGAAGCAGGTATGCTAACTTTATGATTTAACTCATTAGAACCCACAGGGTTATTATCCTCTAGATAGGTTTCAATGATAGTTTTTAAAATTAAATCTTTTTTACTATAAGACTTCACTATAAAACCTTAAATTTTTTATTTTAGCACTCAATGTTTTTAAGTGACAAGATAATTATACAACTTTAGTATAATAATGTCAAGTTATTTTTAAATAAAAATATTTAAAATTATTTAGTCTATATAACTAAAGTTTGTTTAGCCATTTATATATAATATATAAAAACTTATTTTTCAGTTTTTTTAAAAGAAAAGATAATATAATTGCGTCTAGCAATATTTTTTAAAAGGTTTATAATAATGAAAAATCTTACTTTAAGAGAAAAGCAAGATCTTGAAGCTTATGTGTTTTCCAATATAGAAAGAAAAAAAATGGCTTTAAGTAGAATTTTAAAGTTATATTATTTAAGATTTTTTAGATTAGTTTTTTAATTTATATTTTCTCATACCCTCTTTTGTGAAAGATAAGTCTTTAAAATCAGGGGATGAGATTAACTCCATACAAGTTTTATCCAAATTTTCCATTCCACTTACTTGCATACTAGCTTGCAGATTTTCATCTAAATATAAATCAAAAATTACACAAGCTTGATTATTGACCTTGTAGAGAATTTTTCCACCTTTCTTCTCATCTAGTTCATACGCTTGTAATTTATCATTTTTACTCATTTTCTTAATTTCATTTGCAAAAGATTGATGTAAGGTATAATAAATCATAAAATCGCGCATAATATTTTTAATATCAGCAATTTCTTTTCTTAGTTTTGATAAATCTTTAGTGTATAAACTTATAAATTGCGTATTTAAGTATTCATTTAGATTTTTTTCGTTTAAATTTTCACACAGTGGATAAAATTTAACCACGAAAGCCTTATCTTTAGCAAGTACTATATCCACACAAGCTTGTTTGTTTTGTTTGTATTCTAAAAATAAAGCTTGACTAGAGCTTAAATTTAGCGTGTTTTGTTTATTATAAGCAAAATCACTTAAATCTTCATAGATATTTGCATAAGAAAAAATTCCTATAAAAAGCAATAATAAATTTTTCATTCAAATAAATCTTTATGATGAATTTTTAAGTACTCTACTACTTCTAAGATCTCATCAACTCCCTCTTTTTGGGTATTTTGACAAACTTCATCAATACAATCAATATAAACTCCAATTGCTTTTTCTAATTTTACTCTTTTTACCCCAGCAAACAAGAGCATTGCTTCTAAAACTATGCTTAATTCATATTGTAAATTTTCTATTTCTTCTTTAAAATCATGATTTGTTTTCATTATTTTCCTTTAATTCTTTGCTTTTAATTAAATCTACAAATTGTGCTTTTATGAAATCATAGTTAGAGCTATCTTTATACGCAGCAAACAATCCACCGCTAGCATTTTTATGCCCTCCCCCATTGACCAAACTTTTAGCCATCAAACTCACATCGATTTTATTATTTGCTCTAAAACTTAAGGTTTTTCTCGAACTAAGATCAACAAAAAAATCAAAATCAGGATTTTGCATTAAAAAATCATTTCCAATTACGGAAGTATTGCCTATATTTGAAGTTAATAAACCTTTACTTCCTTTATAAAATACACTAAATTTTTCTTTATTTACACTTAGTCTTTCTACCACAAATTTTGAAATTAAATTGCTTAAAGTATCATCATTTTCTTTTTTAAAAAAAGATTTTTTTAAGCCATGCAAATCATCATCTAAATTAATATGAGCATTTTTTTGATGAATGTATTTTCTACAAACATCAAAAAGATAAAAAAGATATTTGATATTTTCTTGTGCAAACATTACCCTATTGATTTCTTTTGCTCCAGAAACCATACCAAGTAGTACTTTTCCAAGTTCAAAATTCTCATCTTCACTCAACCAAATATCTACTGCATTTACAACATCCACAAATTCTGACAAAGCCTTATTTTCACCATAACATTTACTAAAAAAATCATAAACAATCTTAGTAGCACATCTTTTATCATCTAAAAAATACCAAGGATATTTTTGCATAAATTCTAAGCCACTTTGATGATGATCTAAAAGTAAAAGTTTGATTTTTTTGCCTTCTATGGCTTTTTGAAAATCTTCACATTGACTTAATGTTAAATTTAAATCCGTGATTAAAATCACAAATTCTTCATTAGGATTTTGCTTTAAATCTTCCTCTATATTTTTAAAAATCACATTAAAATTTTCATTAATCTCTTTACCATAATTAGAATTATAAAAATAACAATTCTTAAAATAAAAATCTAGCACATACTGACAAGCATAGCCATCTAAATCCGTATGTGAAAGATGATAAATTTTCATATTTTTCCTTTATAAATTATCAACTTTTATGATACCTTCTGTTTCAAACTTGGTATTTTCTGCAATCTCAGCAAAACTTAAGACCGTAATATTAATACCAAAATTAGAACAAATATCAGCAATGAATTTTCTAAGTTGCGGCTCAACACAAAGCAAGAAAGGCTTAATTCTTGTATTTGCCACACTTGCAAGTTCAGCTTTTAAAGCTTCTACTAAAGCACCAGTTTGAGCTACATTTATCATTAAATGATACGAACCATCTTTAAACTGCACATGCTCCATTAATTTTGCAGCTGCAGCAGCATCAAAAATATAAAAGCTAATTTGCCCTTTTTCATCCACATATAAATTTGTAATTGCTCTTGCTAAAGAAGCCCTTACATGCTCAATAATCATATCCAAACTCTTGCTTACTTCAGCTATATCACTAATTGATTCTAAAATTGTAAGCATATCTTTAATAGGAATATGCTCTTTAAGTAAAGCTTTTAAAACTTTTTGAATTAAACCTATGCTAGCAACCCTTAAACAATCATCTACCACGATAGGATAATCATTTTTGATTTTATCTAATAAATTTTGCACTTCTTGTTTAGTTAAAAGCTCTGAAGCATTAGCTTTTATAAGCTCACTCATATGGGTTGAAATCACACTTGCTGGATCAATTACAATATAACCATTCAGCGTTGCCTCATCTTTTAAGGATGATTCTATCCACAAAGCATCAGAATTAAAAGCAGGTTCTTTAGTAGCTATACCTTCGATAGGTTCAGTGATAAAACCACTATCCATAGCTAGATATTTATCGGGATAAATTTCAGCACTAGCTATACCTACACCTTTGAGTTTAAAAGTATATTCATTTGGTTTTAATTGCAAATTATCTCTAATTCTAATTTTTGGCATTAAAAAACCTAAACTTTGAGCTATATTGCGTCTTGTTGATCTAATACGCTCTGTTAATTCACTTTCTGCTAGTTTGATAAGTCCATAACCTAATTCTAATTCTAAAATTTCTAATTTTAAAATATCTGTGATTTTATTTTCTTCTTCTTTTAAGATTTCTTCTTCGCTGCGTTTTTGAGGTTTAGCTTGTTCTTCTTCATGGGTTTCTTGAGACTTTTTAGCTGAAATTGCATTGATTTGAATTTTACCCTCTTGCACTTGCTTTATCATATAACCAAGTCCTAAAAACACCAAAGCCATAAAGCCTAAAGAAAAATGCGGTAAACCGGGCACTAAAGCAAAAATAAATAAAACAAAACCTACAATTAATAAAGTTTTGTATTCCCCTAAAAGCTGATTGATAGAACCTTCAGCAAAATTATCTTCATCTTTACTAGCACGCGTGATGATAATTGCAGTTGCCGTTGAAGTTATAAGTCCAGGAATTTGAGAAACAAGCCCATCACCTATTGTTAATATAGTATAAGTTGAAGCACATTCTCCAAGCTCCATATCATGCTGAAAATAACCTATCATAAACCCACCGATTAAATTTACAATGGTGATAATAATCCCAGCAACAGCATCCCCTTTTATAAATTTAGAAGAACCATCCATTGCTCCATAAAAATTTGCTTCAGCTATGATTTCTTGGCGTCTTGCGCGTGCAGTTTTTTCATCAATCAAACCTGCATTTAAATCCGCATCAATAGCCATTTGCTTACCTGGCATTGCATCAAGAGTAAATCTTGCTTGAACTTCAGAAACCCTTGTGCTACCTTTAGTTACAACCATAAAATTGATTAAAACTAAAATACAAAAAACAACCATACCTATAACATAATTTCCACCAACAACAAATTCACCAAAACTTGCCACTATATCACTAACAGCAGCTGGACCTTGATGACCCTCGCTTAAAATCATACGCGTTGTAGCTATGTTAAGTGAAAGTCTAAAAAGCGTAATAATTAAAATCATAGTTGGAAAAGTTGTTAAATCTGTAGGTTTTGGTATATATAAAGAAATTAAAATAATTAAAACTGAAATTGCTATACTTAAAGCAAGAAAAAAATCTAAAACTATACTTGGTAAAGGTACTATAATAATAGCTAAAATTGCAATAATTACAGCTACTATAGTTAGACTCTTTGCCTTTAAAATAGGTGCAACAAGTGGAGCAATCCAAGGCAATACTAAGCTAAAAATATCCCTTTTAGCCATTATTTTGAATAATATCCTCTAGAGTAATAGAAACTAAAAAATCATCTATCTTATTTTGAAGCTTCACCAACACAGGCATAATTTTACAATTTTCTTCTTTTTGCGAAGGACAAATTCCATTACTGCACTCAAATACATTGATAGATTTTTTCTCTACACTATTAATAATTTCTTTTAAAGTGTATTCACTTGGCTTTTTAACAAGCATAAATCCACCTTTAGCACCCTTATAAGATTTCAAAAGTGCGTCTTTGGCAAGTGCTTGTAAAATTTTTGCTAAAAAACTTTTTGGTATATCTAAAACACTTGACATAGTATCTACATCTTGTGGTTCTTGGGATTTTGCTATATGAATTAAAGACAATAAAGCATATTCGCTAGCTTTGGTAAATAACACTTTTTTCCTTTCATTGAAATATTAATAAACGATATCTATTTTTAACTTTAAATAAAAATTTTAATTATATCAAAAATATGTGTTGTTAAATATTAAATTTCTTATTTTTTAAATTTCAGCATTTTTTTTGTTTTTTTAGTTATAATTGCACTTTTTATTTTAAATACCGCTCAGGAGGTCTATTATGGCTTTAGATTCGGCTAAAAAAGCAGAAATAGTTGCAAAATTTGCTAGAAAAGAAGGAGATACTGGTTCTCCAGAAGTTCAAATCGCACTTTTAAGCGCAAGAATTTCAGATTTAACAGAACATTTAAAAATCTACAAAAAAGATTTTTCTTCTCGTTTAGGTCTTTTAAAGCTTGTTGGTCAAAGAAAAAGACTTTTATCTTATCTAAAAAGAAAAGATTATCAAGCTTATTCTAAATTAATCAGCGAATTAAATTTAAGAGATAAATAAGCCTAGTGCTTATTTATCTTTAATATATTTTATTTTAGTTATTTACCACTTCTTTAATTTAAGTTTTCAAAATTTCAATATTTTATTCACAAGAGTTTCACGATGTGATTTTAGCTTCTAAGTATCTAAAAATAACACTTTAAGTTTTATGGGTAAAAATATTTTTCACATTTAATTTTATTGATTTTTAATGTTTTTTCACTTTTGCTATAAAAAACCCATCTGCATAGTCATCTGGTAAAACTCTTTTGGCGAATGACAAGTCAAAATCATCACTTTTCGCATTAATGAAATTAACATTTAATAAATCAAAATCTAGTAATTCTAATTTAAAATTTTCATTTCTTAACGCATTTTCTAAAACAGCTTCATTTTCTTCTCTTAAAAATGTACAAGTACTATACACCAATTCCCCACCATGTTTTAAGGCTAGTAATGCTGAATGCAAAAGTTTTTTTTGTAAATTTGCTATTTGCTTAATTTCTTTTGTGTTTTTTTGTATTTCAAAACCCATTTTTGCAAAAGTTGAACAAGGCGCATCAAGCAAAATTTTATCAAATTTCAAAGGACAAGCTTTACCTATAGTGCGTGCGTCTTTTAAGAAGCATTTTGCAATTTTAACTTGATAATTTTCCATAGTTGTTTTTAAGGTAAAAAAGCGTGTTTTAGATAATTCACAACTTGCTAAATAACCTTCATTTTGCATAAAATTGGCCAAATTTAAACTTTTTCCACCAGGAGCTGCACACATATCTAATACACTCTCACCAGCTTTAACGCCCAAGGTTTTAGCACATAAATACGAAGAATAATTTTGTATATAAAACTTACCCTCATTAAAAGCATTCATTGAGCTTAATTTGCTTTTAAAAATACTAGGTATTTTATAACAATACAAATCAATTTTTTTAAATTTTATATTTTTTTTATTTAGAATTTCTTCTAGTTTTTCATTGTCAATAAGCAAAGAATTTCTAAAAATATTGACATATTTTTCTTGATTAAAACTTTGAAGGATTTGTTCTTTTTGCTCTTTTGTATAAATTTCATCTAAAGCTGTATTTAAATCAAGCAAGGCCATAAAAATCCTTTAAAAATAAATATGCAGCTAAAGAATCAAGTTTGCCATCTTTTTTCTTTAAATTCACTACACCAAGCTCTTGTGCGTTTTTAGAGCTAAAACTCTCATCAACAAAAAAAACTTCTTTATCAAAATCAAGTAAAGATATGAAATGCTCTATTCTTTTTCGCATTTCATCTTCACTAGATCCGCCCAAAGGAATTCCTACCACCAAAGTATTTACATCATAGTCTTTAATGTATTTTTTTACCTCATTTGCTGCTTGATTGCGGTTTTTTCTAATGATAGCTTCAAGTGGCATGGCCATGCTTTTATTAATACACAAAGCAACACCAATACGCTTTAAACCTATATCTAACGCTAAAGTATTCATATGCAAGCTCTTATTTTCACTCCAGAAATTTCCACTAGACCCTCAAGTTCATATTCATAAACTCTATCACCAAATTTTTTCAAAACTTTTTCTAAATCATTTTCATGCTTTAAAAAGCTTAACAAATCATCCTCACTTTGCTCTTGATAAAGCTCTCCAAACATTTTTGCAAATTCCTCAAAATTATGAATTAAATTTGCTTTTTTTGTGACTAAAAGTAAATTTGTTCCTTCACTTTCATCTTTCCTATGAGGTAATACATATATAGGTTTATTCATACTCAAAGCAAGCCTTGCACTTTGCATAGAACCACTTTTTAAATCAGCTTGAGCTATTATAACAACCTCACTTAAAGCAATAATAAGCCTATTTCTTAATAAAAAATCATATGGCTTTGCTTTATATTTTGCTTCATTTTCACTTAAAGCTAATGCATTTTCATAAATATTTAAAATTTCATTTGTATTAGCTTTTGGATAAATCTCATCAAGTCCATTAGCAAATATGGCTATAGTTTGAGGATAAGCTATTTTAGCTGCTTGGATATCCACACCCAAAGCCCCACCACTTACTACACAAACCTTAGTTTTTTTTAACAAAGATACTAACTCAATGAGACAATTTTTAGTATAAACGCTCATTTTTCTAGAACCTATAATAGCTACTTTTCTAGCATTTAAAAGCTCTAAATTGCCTTTATAATAAATCTTTGAAGGTGGATTTAAAAGATTTTTAAAATCTTCAATATTCTCAATAAATTTCATTTAAATATACAAGTTCAACTGAATTTAACAAATCTTTACTTTGCACCAAAGCTTTAAAAGTCTTTTCTCTTGGATGACCAATAGCTATAGCAAAACCTTTCTTTCTTGCCTCTTCTACTGCTTGTTTGAGTTGATTTTTAATATATGCTATATCATCTTCATTATCCAAAAAAACATCTCTAGCTATATAAGGCTGATTAAATTGACTTACTAAATTTTTAGCTTTAGAATTTCCTATGGTTCTTGAATCTACAAAAATAAAATCATTTTGTTTAAAAGCATTAAATAATTTTTCCATAGCCTGCTTATTTGCAGTAAATAAACTTCCTGTATGGTTGTTAATAAATTTTACTTTTGGAAATTGTTCTTTTACAAAAGCTACGCGCTTGCTTATTTTTTCCATATCATCACTAGGGTGTAAAGTGTTTAATTCTGCCTTGTCATATTTTATAGCAGCAAGAGGCAAATGCACCATAAAAAAGTCAAAATCCTTTGCAAACTCAGCTGTATAAGGATGGCGTTTATCAGGTGGAAAAAAAGATGGGATTAATTTTAAATTTGTTTTTTTAAGCATATCTACATGAGTGTGACTTGCCATATCATCTATGATAATTGCTAGACGAGGCTTGGTATTTTTTTGTACTAGAATTTGAGTTTTATTATCCTCGCTTTTATCTGATATATTTTGCTCTTCATTTTTTGATTCTTTGCTTGTATTTTGATCTATTACTTCTAAAATTGAAGTTTGATTATCTTCTTTAGTTTGATTTAACTCTGTATTTACAGGGTTTAAATTTAAAATTTCACTAATATTTTTATCTAAAAATTCTAAATTTTCATTTTCTAAAGTCAAATTTATATCATTAAAACTAAAATTATTTTCTTGTTCTATTATAGGTAATGGTTCTTTTTTGTTTATTGTTTGATTGTAATCTAAACCTTTATTTTCTTCTTTTTTTAAAAACAAAGCTCCAAATGCAAAAAGAAAAATTCCAATTACAACAAGACAAAGTGCTAAAAGCACTTTGTATTTTTTATTTATAGTTTTCAAATTAGTTTTTATCTTTATCAACTAATTTTTTAGCACTAATCCAAGGCATCATAGCGCGAAGTTCGCGTCCTGTTTTTTCTATCAAAGAATCATTCATTAATTTACGCTCTGCATGCATTCTTGCAAAATTCGCTCTTCTTTCTAAGATAAAATCTTTAGCAAAACTTCCATTTTGTATATCTTTTAAAACACCTTTCATAGCCTCTTTAGTTTCTTTGGTAATAATCTTAGGTCCTGTGATATAATCTCCATATTCAGCAGTATTAGAAACAGAATATCTCATATCAGCAATACCACCTTGATAAATCAAATCTACAATTAATTTCATTTCATGTAAACACTCAAAATATGCCATTTCAGGTTCATATCCTGCTTCAACTAAGGTTTCAAAACCAGCTTGGATTAAAGCACTAAGTCCTCCACAAAGCACCGCTTGTTCGCCAAATAAATCTGTTTCAGTTTCAGCTTTAAAAGTCGTTTCTATAATACCTGTTCTACCACCACCTATAGCACTAGCATAACTTAAAGCTAAATTTTTAGCATTTTTACTTTCATCTTGGTGGATAGCAATTAAACAAGGAGTACCCCCGCCTATACTAAATTCATGTCTTACAGTATGACCTGGAGCTTTAGGAGCTATCATAATCACATCTATACCTTTTGGAGCAACAATTTGTCCATAATGGATATTAAATCCATGTGCAAATGCTAGAGTTTTACCTGCTTTTAATTCAGGTTTAATTTCTTCATTAAAAATTTCACTTTGAATTTCATCAGGAGCTAAAATCATAATCAAATCTGCTTCTTTAGTAGCTTCTTTTACACTTTTTACTATAAAATTTGCTTTTTGAGCTTTTGCCCAACTTTGCCCACCCTCTTTTAAGCCTATGATCACTTCTACACCACTATCTCTTAAATTCATAGCATGAGCATGACCTTGAGAGCCAAAACCCATAATAGCTACTTTTTTTGATTTTATTAAATTAATATCACAATCTTTATCATAATAAATTGACACAGCCATTATGCACTCCTAAAATTAAAATTAAAGCAAAGATTATAACTAAAAAATATAAATTTAATCCTTTTATGATAAAATTTAAGTTTTGAAAAATTACTATAAAGAGTATTATGAAAGAATTATTTAATCAACTAAGCTATGGTCTAAATGCTGATGAAATTACTAATAAAAGCAAGCAAATCATTAGAGAGTTGCTAACTTGTGATATCATTAAATTTTATAAAAACAAATACTATTTAAAAGATGGCTTTACTTTTGGTAAGATTGATATTTCAGCTAATGGAACGGGATTTTTAGAAAGTTTTGATCCTGTTTTTAAGCGTGATTTGCTCATAGAAAATAAAAATTTAAAAGGAGCAAATTATGCTGATATAGTTGTGGCAAAATTACTTCCTCTTAAAAAAAAGCGTCCAAGTGCTAAAGTTATCTTAATACTTAAAAGAGCCCATGAAACTTCTTTGGTTATAACTAAAAAATACGGCGAAGCAGTCCTTGGAGTAAATATTCAAACAGGACTCACATATGCCTTAAAAGCCTCTCAAAAATCCTTAAAAACTCTACCTTTAGGAACTATTTTAAAAATAGAAAATCATGATAATAATATCACTGAAGTGATAGGGCATATTGATGATGATTTTGTAGATGAAAAAATTTCCTTAGCACTTTTTAATAAAAATGCAGTTTTTGATAATTTATGTGAAAATGAGGCAAGAGCTTATGGAAATGAAGTTGATGCGAGTATGTATCCATCAAGAAAAGATCTTAGAAATTTAAATTTTTGTACCATTGATCCAATTGATGCAAAAGATTTTGATGATGCAATTTATTATGATAAAAATGAGCATGCTATTTATGTAGCCATAGCTGATGTAAGTGCTTATGTGCATGCTTATAGTGCCATTGATAAAGAAGCAAGATCAAGGGGTTTTTCGATTTATTTTCCTCATATTGCTATACCTATGTTACCAAGAGCTTTGAGTGAAAATATTTGCTCACTAAAACCTAATGAAGATAGGTTAGCATTTTGTTTTAAAATAAGCTTAGATCAAAACAATGAAGTGATTAAAGAAGAGCTTTTTGAGGCTATTATCAACTCAAAACGCCGTTTTAATTACGATGAAGTTGATGAGTATTTACAAAAGCAAGAAGATTTAGGCGCAATCAATTGGCTTTATGAGGTTTTCAAAATCACTCAAAATTTACGAAAAAAACGATTAAAAAATGCTTGTGAGTTTAAAACCCAAGAGCTAAGAATGACTTTAGATGAAAATAATAAACTCATAAAAACACGCCTTGAAAATGACACTGCCTCGCATAATTTAATCGAAGATTGCATGCTTTTAGCTAATAAAGCTGCAGCAAAACTCATTGATATAGGAGTTTTTAGAAATCATTTAAGTCCTGATTATAAAAAAATAGAGCAATTGCTAGCTGATCTTTCAACACTTAGTATAGATATTAATCCTAAAAATAATGTCATAGAATTATTTAAAGACATTCAAGTCTTAGCAAATGAGCTAAATATAAGAGAAGAGGTAGATAAGCTCATCATCAAAGCGCAAAAAAAGGCAGAATATTCTAGTGAAAATGCGGGACATTTTGGCTTAGGCTTTGATAAATATACCCATTTTACAAGCCCTATTAGAAGATATTCTGATCTTATTTTACACAGACTTTTAAAAGCTAAAATCAACAATGATGAAAAAATGTTTAATTATTTGCTTTTAAACATACAAAGTACTTGCGAGGAATTAAGTTTATTAGAAAGAGAAGCAGATAAAGTTGCTTGGCATTTCATGGATAGAAAATTTGCAAGATGGGCAAAAGAAAATATAGGAAAAAGATTTAAGGCTTTGGTGGTAGAAAATCAAAGTTCATTACAAGTAAAATTAAATGATGAAATTAAAGGAGCTTTGATTACCATCATAGGTTCAAGGGCAAATTTATTAGAAAATATAGAAGTGGAAATCACTGAAGTAGATATTATTAGTGCTAAAATTTTTGGCAAAATTACCAAGCATTTTAGTTTAGAAAGAAACCAAAATGTATAAAAATCAACTCCAAAGCTTACTTAATGGTAATAGTTTTCCCAATTATTTCTTGCTTTATGGAGCGGATAATTTCCAAATAGAACTTTATGCTAAATTTATTAAAGACAAATACTCTTTTGATGAGAGTTTAAGATTTTATTTTGAAGAATATGATTTTAAGCAAGCTTATGATTATTTATCTAGCGCTTCTTTATTTAGCGAGAGAAAACTGCTAGAAATCAAAACTCAAAAGAAAATCCCAAGTAAAGAACTCAAGCAACTTTTACAGCTTTGTCAAAATTCGCAAGATAATTATTTTTTACTTGAAATTTATGATGAAAGTTCCAAACAAAGTGAAGCAGAGAAAATTTTTGCTAATAATTTTTGTAGATTTTATAAAGTAAATTCAGCTAAGGAAGGCATGGAATTACTAGCTTTAAAAGCTAAAGAATTAAATATTAACATTACTCAAAATGCCCTTTATGCTCTTTTTTATAATTTTAATGAAAATTTATATTTAGCGGCTAATGAGTTAAATAAATTTAGTGGTCTAAATATCGATGAAAAAATCATCCAAGAGCATTGTTATAGTTTAAGTACTATTAGTTTTGAAAGTTTTTTTGATAAATTAATGCAAAAAAAAGATTTAAGGAATGAACTTGAAAATATTTTAGAAAATTACAATGAAATAGCATTGATTAATGCCTTATATGCAAATTTTTCTAGACTTTTTAAAATAGCTTTACATGTTAAAATTTATGGAAATTTAGACTTGAAAGAAATTTTAGGCTATGCCCCGCCTATTTCTGTGGCACAAAATCTTCAAAAACAAGCTCTTATGATCAAAATATCACAATATAAAAATATCTTTCTGACACTTTGTAATTGCGAATATGAATTAAAAAAGAATTCTAAAATAGAAAAAAAAGAATTTTTAATCGCAACACTTTTACAACTTAGCTCCATATTAAAAAGTTAAATTAAGAAAACTTATGGTAAAATGAAATTTGCATTTTATGCAAATCCTTGCCTAAAATTTTAGGCTTTATATCCATAAGGAGAAATTAAATGAGACATTATGAAGTTTTATTCATATTAAAACCAACACTTACAGAAGAAGAAGTAAGTGCTAAGTTGGAATTCGTAAAAGAAGTCCTTACAAAAAATGGCGCAGAAATTGAAAGCGTAGTTCCAATGGGAACAAGAAAACTTGCGTACAAAATTAAAAAATACGAAAGAGGAACTTATTTTGTGATTTATTTCAAAGCTCCTACAAATTTAATAGCAGAGCTTGAAAGGGTATTAAGAATCACTGAAGAAGTAATCAGATTTTTAATCGTAAAATATGAAAATAAAAAAGAAATTGCAGCTTGGGAAAGACTAAGCAAGGGTATCAAACAAAATAAAAAAGAAATTAAAGCTAGTGAAAGCACAGAAGGCTAATTAATGTTTAACAAAGTCGTTTTAGTAGGGAATCTTACAAGGGACATAGAAATGCGTTATGCTCCATCAGGTAGCGCAATAGGCTCTTCTGCTATAGCTGTAACAAGAAGATTTAGTACAAATACAGGAGAAAAAAGAGAGGAAACCTGCTTTATCGACATTAGCTTTTTTGGAAGAACTGCAGAAATTGCTAATCAATACCTTAATAAAGGTAGTAAAATTTTAATCGAAGGTCGCTTGAGATTTGAGCAATGGAGCGATCAAAATGGACAAAACAGATCAAAGCATAGTATTCAAGTTGAAAATTTAGAAATGCTAGGTTCAACTGTACAAAATAATCAACAAAGTAATTTTGAAAATCAAAATTATGGTTATAATCAAAATTTTAATCAACAACAAAGCTTTGATCCTTATGCTCAAGTACAAACTAGAACAAATTCATCTAATAATACCTATCAAAATCCTCAAAAGGAAGCCCCTATGAAGGAAATTGATATTGATAAATATGATGATGATACAGAATTACCATTTTAAAGGAAAAAACATGGCAGAAAAAAGAAAATACTCACGCAAATATTGTAAATATACTGAAGCTAAAGTTGATTTTATAGACTATAAAGATACAGCATTGCTAAAACATGCTTTATCAGAAAGATTTAAAATTATGCCACGCCGTTTAACAGGCACTAGCAAAAAACACCAAGAAATGGTTGAAGTTGCTATTAAGCGTGCAAGACATGTAGCACTTATCCCTTATATCGTAGATAGAAAAGAAGTTGTTACTAATCCTTTTGAAGGACTATAATTATTAAATCAAACCCAAGCTTTTTAAGCTTGGGAAAATAAAAGGTTGTTTTATGTTTTCAGATATAGAATCTGAAATTTATGTTATTTTACTTGCATCCGTTGCTATTATAGCAGTTTTAAATCCTTTTGGAAATCTTCCACAATTTATTGCAATGACTGAAGGTTTAGATGCTGATACAAGAAAAAAACTTTTTAGAAATATCATTTACACTGCATTTTGTATTGTTTTAGTTTTTTTACTTTCTGGACCATTTATCATGAAATATTTATTTAAAATAGATATTAATGATTTACGAGTTGCAGGTGGTTTGATTTTAATCATTATGAGTACAAAAAATCTACTTTTCACCCCATCAAGCACTCAATTTCAACACTATCAAGGATTAAGCCACAAAGAATTATTAAAAAAAAGTATAGTGCCAATGGCATTTCCTATGCTTGTAGGACCTGGAACACTTTCTACCATAGTAGTTATTTCAGAAGATCAAAATTTAGCTATAGCCATAGCTTCTGTATTACTTACTTTTGCTTTTATTTTTGCTTTATTTCACTTTTCAGCTACTATTGAAAAAGTTATCGGTAAGCTTGTGCTTTATGTTTTTTCGCGCATTGCTTTAGTTTTTATTATGGCTATGGGAGTAAAAATGATAGCTATTGGGGTTCAAACTTACATTCAATCTACCTAGGATAAATAAAAAAACTTTTTTGTAAAAACACTTCTTCATTTACTGCTTTATTAGTATTTAACAACACACTAATATTTACCGCTACAATACTTTTTGCATGAACATACTTTGCAATTAATTTATTATTTTTACATTCACCCAAAGGATAAGCATAATCAATTCGTATTTTTATATTATTATATTCAAAATTATATTCACTTAAGCATTCTTTACCCTCCAAATAGGCTTGATATAAAAAATATTTAGCAAACTCTTTAGCATCATGAAGTAAAATATTTCCTTGAGTATAAAGCGTTAAATCTTTCATAATTCTTGGTGGATATGAAGAAATTTTTATTATAAACGCCATAATAAAAGAAATAAATAAAATAAAAAATATTGTATATATCATTGCAAATGATTTTTTCACAAAAGCATCCATTTATCTAAACATCTATTTTGAGTATTACTGCAAATTGTAATTTTTAATAACTCACCATCATGCTTGAAAATAAGTTTTGAAATATTTTGAGCTAATAAAAATACTTGTTTGTTATGATTTAAATCATCAATTTGCATATAAATATTTTTATTTTTCAAATACACCTTAATATAAGCATATAAAATAGTATAAAATCCACTAAAACTCTCATCAAAAAAATTGATTTTTTCTCTATCATCAACTAATATTTTATAGATTTTTGAATTTTTTATATCATAAATATACATATAATCACTAGTGTATATTTTCAACTTCTTCATACTATGCATATCTTTATAATTGCTCAAAATTCCTTCAGAAATTCCATTTTCTATAAAATACAAATTACTTTTTGGGCTAAAAAAACTTTCATTATTTTCTAAAATAATACCACTGAAGTTTAATTTTTTTAATGACAAATCATAAAAAATATCATCATTTGCATTCATATAACACTCAAAAGAATTACTTGTAAATATTGCATTCAAGCAAGAATTATAAATTTTCTCCATGCTAAGTAAAGCTTGATTTAAATCAAAAAATATTTCACTAGATTTTTTAACATTAAAACTATAATTATAAATATACATAGCTGGATTAATTAAAATAGTAATCAAAATACCCAAAATAACAAGGCTTAACGCAAGTTCCAATAAACTAAAAGCCTTTTTCATCTATAAAAGCTTCTTTATAGGATAAATCTTTTATTTTTAAAGATTTGAGTTTAAATTTATCACTAGTGTATTCTAAAAAGTTGTAAGTATTTATATTTATCTCTTTTGCTTTATATGAAGGAATTTTCTTTAGCAATTCTTTTTCTTCATTAAAAAGGGTTTGATTTTGCCATATAACATTTAAAGATTTATTTGCAAATACAAGATAATAAGATCCAAAAATAAAAGATAAAATTACAATACAAAAAGCAAGAAGCTCTAGGAGACTAAAAAGCTTGCTTCATTTATTTAAACTTGCATTAAAAGCTTCAAAAAAGGCACCGCGTAAAGCTCTTTTTTCCAAAGCTTCAATTCCTTTTATAGTTACTCCTGCTGGAGAACAAATTTTTTCTTTAATAATAGCAGGATGAGCATAATTAAACAAAGCACTAAAGCTTTCAAAACTTGCGCGAGTAAGCTCATAACTAAGCTCATTTTTTAAACCATTTTTCACACCTGCATTAGCTAAACTTTCTGCTACCAAAGCCAAAAATGCAGGAGCACAACCACTCAAAACCATAGCTATATCAAATTCTTTTTCATTTTGCAAACTTATGGCTTTACCAAAAGTATTTAGCAAAGATAAAATTTCATCTTTAAATAAATCTTTTTCCATTAAATAAGCAGTTGTAGAAGCTTTAAATTCGGCTGCTGTATTTGGCATAATTTTCACATAATTTTGTGCATCAATACAATGAAGCCGCTCAAAAGTAGTGTTTGCTAAAACCGAAATAAGCCATCTTGCCTTGCCTTTTAATTTAACAGCTACTTCTTCTAACGCATAAGGTTTAAAAGCCAAAATAATATTTTTATTATCCATATCAAGCTCATCATATGATAATACTTTTAAATTTAAACCACTGGCTTTTTTTAAATCCCTAGCAACAATAACTACTTTATAAGTATCCTCTAAACCTTTAGCTATAGCACTTGCCATAGCACCATTTCCTAAAATATAAATTTCAGACATTATTTTGTTTGTTTAATAAAAGCTGAAATCTTTTCAGACTGAAAATAATTAGGATATTTGCTTGTATCTAAAATCACTTGCACTAAAGAGTTATTATCATAATTCATCACAACAGGTGCTAAAAAATTTACCGTAGATTCTTCTAATGGCTCATTAATAGCCACTATAACAAACACACCAAAATTAGTTTGCTCATTTAAAGCTAATAATTCTTGATAATAATCAGGCACTTCAAAATCATAATCAGGACGGATCATATAAGGATCAATCATCACAAAAGAAAAATCTTTACCATCAAGGCTTTTAAGTCTATAAAAAACCTCGTCTATTTTATAAAAATTCATATTTTTGGTATCTTCAAAACCTAAAATAGGACATTTAACTTCTAAGTTCATCTTGCCTCCTAAAATCTATTGACTAAGAAATTACAACTCATTAAGCAATTTTAGTTCCAATTTTAAAAATTACACTAATTAAGAGTTTTTGACTATAATTTTAGTTTTAAAAATTAACAATTTCATAAACATAAAAACATTATAATTACAATTATTAAATTTATAAGGTAACACAATGAAAAAACTTTTTATTTTTTCACTTATTATTGCAGGTTTATTTTTAGGAGCATGTAGCTCGAAAAAAGCTGAAGATTTATATAATCTAAGTTCTATGGAATGGTATCAACAAATTATAAAAGATTTACAAGAAAAAAATCTTGAAGCAGCTGATAAACACTATACTTCAATGGCAGGTGAGCATATTGCTGATCCATTATTAGAACAAACTTTACTTATATTAGCTCAAGCTCATATTAGTGAAGAAGAATATGAAATGGCAAATTTTTATCTTGATGAATATTTAAACAAATTTGGTGATTCTAAAAATGTAGCTTATATAAGATATTTAAAAATCAAAGCTAAATTTGACTCTTTTGCTGTTCCAAATCGTAACCAAGCCTTAATGCTAAAAACAATAGAAGAAATCAAAGAATACAATCAAAACTATCCTAATGTACAATATAATGATTTAATCGATACTATGCTAACTAAATTTAATCTTGCAGTTTTTTACCTTGATACAAGTATAGCAGAGTTATATCAGAAAAAAAACAGAGAGCAAAGCTATGAGATTTATAAGCAAAAAATCGAAAATTCCGATTTTAATAAAATCGATATGATTAAACCAGAACTTCCATGGTATAGAAAAATATTTGAAGAAGGTATAATGTAATGAAATTAGAAAATACTCAAAACTATCCAACAAAACTTCCCATTCTTGTAGAAGATGAGCTTTTTTTATACCCTTTTATGATAACACCTATTTTTTTAAATGATATGCAAAATATTAAAGCCTTAGATACCGCTTTACAAAATGAAAGTATGATTTTTGTGGCACCATCAAAAATTGAAGGTGGGCGTGGCTTTGATGATATATATGATTGTGGTGTCATTGGGAGTATTATGAGAAAAGTTCCACTGCCTGATGGTAGGATTAAAATTTTATTCCAAGGATATGCAAAAGCCAAGATTGTTGAGAGAATTTCGGATGATCCTTTATATGCTTTAGTTGATTTAATTCATCAAGAGCCAATTTGTAATACAAAAAAAGAAGCTATTATAGAAGTAGTTAGAGAAAAAGCCAAAGCTTTATCGACTGTGAGTCATTATTTTCCACCTGATCTTTTAAGAACTATAGAAGAAGATGTCGAGCCTAGCAGAATTTGTGATCTAATATTAAATTCTATTAAAATCAAAAAACAACAAGCTTATGAATTTTTTATCGAAACTAATTTAGAAACTAAGCTTTTAAATTTAATTGATTATTTAGCTAAAGAAATTGAAGCAAATAAAATCCAAAAAGAAATCAAAAATAAAGTTCACTCTAAAATTGACAAGGTTAATAAAGAATACTTTTTAAAAGAACAACTCAAACAAATTCAAAGAGAGCTTGGAAGCGATATACAAAAAGAAAGCGAAGTAGAGGAATATAATAAAAAATTAGAAAAGAAAAAAGCTTTTATGTATGAAGAGGCTTATAAAGAAATCAAAAAGCAAATTCAAAAATATGAAAGAATTCATCAAGATAATTCAGAAGCTTCTATGGTGCAAACTTACATAGAAACGGTTTTAGATATACCTTTTGAGCACTCCTCAAAGAAAAAACTAAATTTAAAAGATGTATCTTTACAACTCAATAGTGATCACTATGCCCTAGAAAAACCAAAAGAGCGTATTGAAGAATACTTTGCAGTTAAAGAACTTTTAGAAAAACGCAAGATTAAAGATAGAGATGGTGCAAAAGTCATCTTGTGCTTAGTTGGCCCTCCTGGTGTTGGCAAGACTTCTTTAGCAAATTCAGTCGCAAAGGCATTAAAAAGAGAGTTAGTGCGCATAGCTTTAGGTGGTTTAGAAGATGTTAATGAACTAAGAGGACATAGAAGAACCTATATAGGAGCTATGCCAGGACGCATTATACAAGGACTTATAGAAGCAAAACAAAGCAACCCAGTAGTTGTGCTTGATGAGATTGATAAACTAAGTCACAATCATAGAGGAGATCCAAGTGCAGTTTTACTTGAAATCTTAGATCCTGAACAAAATACTAAATTTAGAGATTATTATCTAAATTTCAACATCGATTTAAGCAAAATCATTTTCATAGCTACTGCAAATGATGCAAGTTTAATTCCACCTGCTCTAAAAGATAGAATGGAATTTATAGAACTTAGCTCTTACACCCCTCAAGAGAAATTCCAAATAGCCAAAAACTATCTCATACCTGATGAAATAAAAAAACATGGATTAAAAAAAGAAGAAATAAGCTTTAGTGATGATGCTATAGAATTAATAGTAAATGAATATACTAGAGAATCAGGTGTAAGAAATTTAAGAAGAAAAATTGCTGAAATTTGTAGAAAATGTGTTAAAAAACTTCTTTTAGAAAAAGATATTAAAAATATTGAAATTAATGATAAAAATTTAAAAGATTTTTTAAGCAAAAAAGTTTTTGAAATAGAAAAGCACGAAAAAGAAAATAAAATCGGACAGGTAAATGGACTTGCTTGGACTGCAGTAGGTGGAGATGTATTGAAAATCGAAGCCATTAAAATCAAAGGCAAGGGTGATCTAACTTTAACAGGGAGCTTAGGCGATGTAATGAAAGAATCAGCAAAAATTGCTCAAAGTCTTGTTAAGAATTTAATCGATGATGAACAAATTAAAGTCTCAAAGAAACTTTTCTACAAAGAAGATGAAAACATATACAATCAATACAATCTTCACATTCATGTACCAGATGGAGCCACTCCAAAAGACGGACCAAGTGCAGGCATAACTATTACCACAGCCATTGCTTCTATTTTTAGCGACAAGAAAGTAAAATCAAATGTTGCAATGACTGGAGAAATTGATCTAATGGGCAATGTTTTACCAATAGGTGGTTTAAAAGAAAAACTTATTGCTGCTTATAAAGCTGATATTAAAACAGCCATTATCCCACATAAAAACTATGAAAGAGATTTAAAAGATATTCCTGAAGAAGTAGTAAAAAATATGAAAATTATTGGGGTGAAAAATTTACAAGAAGTTTTAAAAATAGCTCTTATCTAAATTAGAAGCTTTAAGCTTCTAATTTATTCATAACTACTCTACTTTCATTTTCAAGTTCTCTTATATCATTAATAATAGAGTCATAATCTTCTTTTGATATATTGTCCTTTTTAGCTATTTTTATAGCTTTACTTGCCGCGCTTTGTATTTTCTCACTCTTAATCTCCATTTCATTTTGAGAAATTAAAGGACAGAAAATACTTTTTGCATCTTCATCTTTACATAAAGTTGAAATAGGATCTAGATTTTGAAGATTTTCTTGAGAACCATTTAGAGTTAAATAAACATCAGATTTATATAATATATGATCTATTTTCATTGCAGAAAGAGTTAAATCAGAAGCAAAATTAACAAATTCTTTTCCTAAATGAGAGCTTTTATCCTCTAATTCTTTAAATGCCTCACTAAAATCAGCAACTTTACTATCAGAAGAATTTGCAATATCAAATACTTTTTCGCTATTTTCTTGTATAGAAGCAATTTCTTGATTCATTACTTGAATTGCTAAAGTAATTTCACCTGTTGCTTTTTGTGTTTTTTCAGCAAGTTGTCTTACTTCATCTGCAACTACCGCAAAACCTCTACCATGCTCTCCCGCACGAGCTGCTTCAATAGCTGCATTTAATGCAAGTAGGTTAGTTTGATCTGCAATATCCCTAATTACCTCAACAATTGCATTGATACTCTGAGCATTAGATGCAAAAGTATTTACAGCATTTTTACTTTCATCAGCCACTTGCATCATTGATGAAATTGAATCCTGTAAATTACCTACTTCTAAACCATTTTTTTGTGCTGTATTTGAGATTATTCTAATATCACCAAAAACTTCTCTCATAAGTTTGATGATTTTATTTAATGCAGAAGACAAATCGTTTAAATTTTTATTTTGACTATTTAAACTCAAGTCCATAAGTTCTCTTGATAAAGCATTTTTAAAAACAGATTTTCCTGTTTTTTCTATATCATCTAAAGCTTTATTAATAAAGTTAATATTATGAACAAAAATACCTTTTAAACCTTCAGGGATAGCTCTTCTAAAATATTCACCTTTTTGAGAACAAGCAATTGAAGTATTTATCTCTCTTAAATAAGCCTCTAAACCATCTATTGTATTATTAAGATTATCAGCAATTTCTTTTAATTTTTTATTAGTACATTTAATATATACAATTCTTGAATCAAAATTACCATTTTTTAACTCTCTACTAAGATGTAAAATCTTATCACTAAATTGTTCTTCTTTTTTTAAAATAAACAATCCATATATAAATAAACAAAACAAAACTAAAAAGAAACCTAAAGAAATAAACTCTGCATAAAGCAAAGAATTCATACAGGCTACTATGCTTAAAACTATACCAAGAAACAAAATATTTTTCATAAGAAATCCTTTTTTTATTTTTGAATTTTCATCATTAGTTCATTATAGGTCACCCCATAAGATTTTACTATTGCTTTTAACTCCTCTATTCCAGATTTAATACCACCATCTTTTTCTTTCAACAAAAGAACTTTATAAATTTCTTCTATTGTTTTGATAGCTTCCATATTTGGTTTTCTTCTAACTGAATAATAATTTAAAATGTTTCCATTTTCATCACATGAAGCAGTTACATTAGCAAAAACCCAATAATAATCATTATATTTTGTTTTATTTTTTACAAAAGCAAAAACTTCTTTTTTAAGCTGAATGTTATCCCATAAATATTTAAAAACCGTTCTTGGCATATCAGGATGACGCATGATACTGTGAGGTTTGTATAAAATTTCCTCAATTTTATAATCAGAATATCTCAAAAAATCCTCATTTGCATAAATAATCTCACCTTTTAAATTAGTTTTTGATGTTATTAAAACATCCGAGGTTAGAATTTTTTCTGAAGACATAACACAATCTCCTTAGTTTAAAATTAAAATGGGAGTAATTATATCTCAATATAAAATAATAATTTATAAACAAAATTTATCAAATTCATCTTTGAAGCTCTAAAATTAATTGATTGTAACTCATACCATAAGAATTAACTATCTTAACAAGTTCATCCAGTCCGGCTTTTATACCATCTTTTTCTTCTATTTCTAAAAGAATTTTATAAACTTGCTCTATGGTTGATATTGCCTCTCTTTTAGGTTTTCTTCTAACTGAATAATAATTTATAATATTTCCTTGTTCATCAAAAGAAGCTGTAACATTAGTAAAAACCCAATAATAATCATTTTGTTTGGTTTTATTTTTAACAAAAGCAAAAATTTCTTTTCCATCTTGTATATAATCCCATAAACATTTAAAAACAGTTTTTGGCATATCAGGATGACGCACAATATTGTGAGGTTTATATAAAATTTCCTCCATTTTATAACCCGCATATTTTAAAAAATCATCATTAGCATAAATAATATCCCCTTTTAAATCTGTCTTAGAGGTTATTAATGTATCTGGTTCTAAAATTTTTTCTTGCGACATTTTTTTCCTTATAATTTATTTACAAAATATTATATTTCATTTATCATAAAATTTCATTGAAATTAAAACCTTTGTCATAAAGTATCTTTCTGACTAATTCTTGATGTTCTTTTCCTTTTGTTTCTAAAGTAATTGAAATCATCGCATCGCCATATTCTAGCTTAGTGGAAAATCTATCATAATCAATTTTAACTATATTAGCTTGAGCTTCTTTTATAGCATCACTCAAAGTACTCAAAGCTCCTGGTTTATCAACCAAAGTAACATTGATAAGCATTTTTCTAAAAGCTTTAAACAAACCTTTTTCTATGATAATATTTAACATTTGTACATCAATATTTCCACCGCTTAAAATCACGCCTATTTTTTTATGATTTTTTAAATCTATTTTTTTATGTAAAAGTGCAGCAACTGCTGATGCTCCAGCACCTTCAACTGTGATTTTATGTTTTTCAAGTAAATATAACACCGCATTAGCTATTTCTTCATCATCAACTTGAATAAAATCATCAACACATTCAAGAATAATATCAAAATTAATTTTATTTACATCACGCACCGCAATACCATCAGCTATGGTTCTCACAGCCTTTGAATTGATTATTTTTTTACTTTTAAAACTCTCATACATAGCAGGAGCTCCTTTAGCACTTACTCCAATAACTTTTATATTAGGATTAATCTGCTTAGCAGCACTCGCCACTCCACTAATCAAACCTCCACCACCAACTGGAGCTAAAATCATATCCAAATCACTTATTTCATCAAGCATTTCAAGCATTAAAGTACCCTGCCCTGCTATAATACTTTCATTTTCAAAAGGATGAATAAAATTTAAATGATGTTCTTTAGCATAATTTAACGCATAAGCATAAGCCTCATCAAAATTATCTCCTTTTAAAATCACTTTTGCACCTAAATTTTTAGTCGCACTTACTTTTAGCAAAGGTGTAGCTTCAGGCATAACAATCACAGCTTCTATCCCAAATTTTTTAGCACTAATTGCAACTCCTTGTGCATGATTTCCAGCGCTTGCAGCTATTACACCTGCTTGCTTTTGTTCTTTAGTTAAATTAGCTATTGTATTATAAGCACCTCTGATTTTATAAGCACCTGTTTTTTGTAAATTTTCACATTTTAGAAAAACATCAGTATCTAAAAACTCACTTAAAAAAGAAGAGTGCACCAAAGGGGTTTTTAATACAAAATCTGCAATTTTTTGCTTTGCTTGATAAATTTTATTTAACTCAATCATGATTTACCTTTTTTATCTAATTCTATTTTGATACAACGATCTTGAACACAATTTATACCAAATTTTTTACATTTTTGCATTATTTCATCGTTAATAATACCAAATTGCATCCAAAAATTTTTAACATTTTTAGCTAAAAGATCTTCAAAAATTTCATTTGCGTAACTTGCTTTTCTAAACATTACAACCGTGTCAATTTCAGAAGGAATTTCCCTTAAATTTCTATAAACTTTCTCGTTTAAAATAAAATCTTCTTTGGGATAGATAGGATAAATTGTATAAGATAAATCTTGTAAATATTTACTTATAAAATACGAAGGTTTTTCTTGATTAGGACTAAGTCCTATAATGGCGATATTTTTCATAGAACTTAGTATTTTATGAGTATCACACAATGCTTTTTCCTTATTTTAAAAAAAGCATTGTATCTAAAATAAAATTAACAAAAAGTTTTTTTAACTATTAATAAATAATATAAAACAAGAGCAAACAAAACAAGTACAGCGCAAAGTGCATAGACATTAGCAAAACCTATACTTGGTTCAACAATACCCAACAGATAAGGACTAACTCCTATGCCAAAATCCAAAGATAGAAAAAAAGTAGAATTAGCTAACCCCATTTTTTCTTTAGGAGCTAGTTTGATAGCCAAAGCTTGTGCACTTGAAGTAGCATTTGCATAACCTAGTGCACAAAATATACCGGCGATAATAATCATATAAAAATTTTTTGCAAACGCAAGTAAAAGTAAACACAATATAAAACTAAATAATGAAAAAATTATTACAATATTAGCTCCATGTTTATCAAATACCTTTCCAGCAAGAGGTCTAAAAACTATAGAAAATCCAGCATATATTACAAAAAACATAGATCCAGCAAAGCTTAAATTTAAACTTTGAGTATAAGCACTCATATAAGCTATAATAGCTCCAAAAGGACATGCGATCAAAAAAGTAATCAAAGCTAAATTTAAAACTGATTTTTCAAAATAATTATAAATACTAAATTTTCTTTTTACATGATAATGTTTTTTAAATCTTCTTACTTTCAAAAAAATTGATAAAACCAATGCAAAGATAATACTCACACTTGCAATTAAAAAGCTTAGCTGAAATAAGTTGATAGAGTCAAGTTTTATGGCCAAAAAAGGTCCTAAAGCTGAAGTTAAAACAACACTCGTAGCATAATACCCTATACCAATTCCTCTTTTATTACTAGGTATTATTCTAGCAATAGCTGCCCCACAAGCACAAGAACAAATTCCATAGCAAACTCCAGCTAAAAAGCGTATCAATACCAAAAAATACACATTATAAAATTTCAAATACATTAAATTAATAAAAAGATAAAATAAAAGTGAAAATATAATCACTTTTTTTATATTAATACCATCAATAATAGAACCAAAATAAAGTCTAGAAAGCAAAGCACCTATAACAAAAGCACCCATTATAAGTCCTGCGGTGCTAGTTTGAAGATTTAAAACACCCAAAACATAATCTGTACTAGAAATAGTACTCATATAAAAAACAAGACAAATAACAAAATTTATCCCAAAAATACAGAAAAAATTTACATTAAATAAATTATATTTCTTACTAAGACCCATGAAAAAACCTTTCTTAAATTTTTTCATTGATATAATCAAGTAATTTTAAAAGCACTTCTTGATCTTGTTCATCTAATATATCTAAGATTTCTTTTTCATATTTTCTTATACAAACATTTGCATCAAAAAAAATTTCTTTACCCTTGGCACTTAAAGTAATGATCTTTTCTCTTTTATCATCAGCTTTTAAAAACTCTATATATTCAAGTTTTGTTAGTTTAGAAACAACTCTAGAAAGTATAGCTTTATCCATTTGATAAAATTCACATATTGGAGCTAAAGTGCTATTTTGATGATGGCTTAAATAAACAAAAACTCTCCAATCACTTGATTTCAATCCAAATGGCTTCAAAATTTCATTGACCTTATAGAGTATTTTTCTATTTGTATAAGTAATTTTTTGAAAAAATATGAGAAATCCTTTGTAAAAATTAATTGATTAAATCAACTATTTTAATAGTAACAAAGATTACATAAATTCTAACTTATATAAGTTTTTTCCTTAAATACATTCTGCATTTAAGATAAAAAATATCAAAAAAATTAAAGCTTGTAACTTTGTTATAATATTTTAAATTTACAAATATTTGTAGTATTGACAAACTCAATTTAGCTTAGATTAAACTATGACATTAGAGACTTTATTTATACTAATAAAACTTGCATTATTATTTTATAATGCTTAATATAATTTAACATAAGTCAATAAATTTTACCACTGAGTATTGTAAAATATTAAAAATTATCGCAATAAAGGTTGTAATCATGATCGATATTTATCCTTATATACTAATAATACATTTATTTTGTGCTATATTTTTTATAGGATTTTTATTTACCGATGTATTCTTATTAAGAAAATTAAATTTGGATATAAAAAATACAATTAAAATAATGCCACCTATTGTATTGATTTTATTTCTTAGCGGTTTATATTTAGCTCATTTTCACTTAAATTCATTAAATTGGATATTTATTTGCAAAATATTCTTTGCTTTTTGTATTTTTATATTAATACTATTTTCTCTTTTTTATAAAATAATCTTAAAAAAACAAAATCCTTTTCATGCATATATTCATCCTATTGTATTTATTTTTACTATAATTATTGTAATATGTGCAAAATTAATGTTTTATATTGTTATTTGATTTTCAAATAAACACCACATTCAAGATGATTTGTGTTTGCAAATTGATCAAAAAATGCAAATTTGGATATTTTATGAGTTTTGCATAATTTCTCAAGGTTTTCTTTTAAAGTGATAGGATTGCACGATATATAAATGATATTTTCATAATTTTTAATAAGTTTAATCACGCTTAAATCAAGTCCTGCTCTTGGAGGATCAACTAAGACATGAGATATTTTAAAACCATCTAAATCTATGTCTTTTAAGCGATTAAATTCCCTTTCTTTTTTCAATGCTTGACTTAACTCTTCACTAGAAAGCCTTGTAAAAGTTATATTTTCAATAGAATTTAAAACGCAATTTTTTAAAGCAAACTCAATATTTTTCTTAGAAATTTCAGTTGCTAAAACTTTTTTAAAATTTCTTGCTAAAGCTATGGTAAAATTTCCATAACCACAATAAAGCTCTAATAAATCTTGCTTAAAATCACTCTCTACACAAGATACAACCCATTCGATCATCTTTTCATTAATAAAAGTATTGGGCTGGATAAAACAATCATTATTAAACTCATATAAAAATTCATTTGTATTGATGTTTAAAATTTGTCTTAAATTTTCTCCATTAAATACAAGTTTTTTACCCCTGCTTCTTGCTATGAGCTTAAGGTTTAATTTTTCTGCTAATTCTTGTAAATCTTGTGCAATTAGCTCTATATTTTTATGGAAAAGTAAAGTTATACTTAAATCTAATTTTGTAGCTAAAAACTCTACTCCAAAAAGCTTTTGTTTTAAATTTTCATTTAGATTATTTAATAAAATAGGCATATATTTTTGAATTTCTTCATCTGCTATATCAAATTTTTCAATAGGAATTTTTTTCTTATTTTCAAACATTGCATAAGAAATTTCCCCATTTTCATGATGATATATAGAAAATTCCGCCCTAGTTCTATAAGCTTTTAAAGGCGATTTAAAGCACTGAATTTCTCCATCATATAAAGAAGAAAACAATGCTTTGTTTAAAGCAATTTTTTCTTCAAAATGCATTTACGCATCTACCTTTTTGCCAACCACAAAAAGTAAAACTATCATAGCTAAGATTCCAAAAACAAGTCCTAGCCATACATTAAGTCCTAATGCTACCGGTAAATAACCACAAAGTATACTAATAGCACAAACACTCAAAGCATAAGGCATTTGTGTACTAACATGAGCTAAAAGATCACACTTACTTCCCATAGACGAAAGTATAGTTGTATCGGAAATTGGCGAGCAATGATCTCCAAAAATAGCTCCTGTTAAAACCCCTGAAATATTAATAATCATATATTGGTGCAACTCTACTCCGCTTAATTCATTATGAACCCCAACAGCCATAGCTAAAGGAATAGCCAAAGGCATTAAAATACCCATAGTTCCATAACTAGTTCCCGTTGAAAAAGAAATAATAGAAGCAAAAATAAAAATTGCTGTAGGAAGCAAATAAAGAGGTGTTTTATCTGAAAATAAGTCAATTAAATATTTAGAAGTTCCCAAATCTTTAATCACAGAAGCTAATGACCACGCACAAAGTAAAATAATCACAGTCATAATCATAGTTCTCCAGCCATGAGTCCAAACCGCAATAGCTTCTTTTAAAGTAAATATTTTTCTATACATTCCCAAAATAATAGCTACTATAGTAGCTAAAAGTGCTGCTTGAAACAATACAACTGAAGCATCAGCTGCGCCAAAAGTCTCTCTAAAAGCAAATAAACTAAACGGTGCTGCATCAATTTGTGCTTTAACACTCACATCATCTAAGGCATTATAACCACTAAAATAAAAACCTATAAATGAAAACACAATCAAAACAGCCAAAGGTATAATAGCATTAGAAGCTTGCAATTTTACATGCTCTTTTGGCTCTAAGACCTTATCTTCTATATTATCAATTTGTTCATGACCATGAGAAAATTTACCTGCTCTAGCTCTAAGTTCAGCTTTTAACATAGGTCCAAATTCCCTACCTGTATAAATAGTCAAAACAACAAAAATCAACATAAAAAGATTATAAAATCTATAAGGTAAGGTTTGTACAAAGATTTCAAAAGCGTTAATTTCTTCTTTTACTACACCTAAATGTGCAAAAGTTGCATTATCAATTAGATCATATCCACTGCGAATTAAAGAAATTTCAAGTCCTATCCAAGTAGAAATGATAGCAAGACCGGTAATTGGTGCTGCAGTTGCATCCATTATAAAAGCAAGCTTTTCACGGCTTACTCTAAATTTATCTGTTACCGGACGCATGATAGGACCTACGATTAATGAATTGGCATAATCATCAAAGAAAATAAAAATTCCCATACACCAAGTAGCAAATTGTGAGCTTTTTGCTTGTTTAGCTTTAGTAGAAAGCCAAAGAGCTACTGCTTTTGTCCCCCCTGTTTTGGTAATAAGAGCTACAACACCACCTATAGTTAAAACTTGCAATAAAATTCCTGCATTACCCGGACTTGCCATGGCATTTACCACTTTGGAAATAAAGCCTGTAAAAGAAGCAATGATAGCATGGTAAATACTATTTTCAATAAGTCCTAACATAAAAGTACCACTTAATGCACCAATAAATAACGAAAGTACTACATCTTTAGTAACAAAAGCTAAAATAATAGCTATCACCGGTGGTAAAAGCGTCCAAGCTCCAAAAAGTTCTGCATTTGCTTGTGCATCAGCAAATAACAACAAAGGAGCTAATAATAAATAAAAAATTTTCATAATTATCCTTAAGTTTTTATATTTTTTCGCTAAAAGTTCCTGCCCATGTTTGAGTCACAGGCATAAGCTCTATTTCGTTAATATTAATATGCTCAGGTAAGCTAACGATAAAAGTAATAATTTTTGCTATATCTTCAGCTTTGATATATTTAGTATTTTCATAAACCTCATCAGCTTTTTTAATATCACCTTTAAATCTCACTTCACTAAATTCAGTTTTACAAAGCCCTGGAGCGATATTTGTTACTTTTATATTACTTCCACGCAAATCCGTTCTTAAAGCTTTGGAAAATTGTGCCACAAAAGCCTTGGTTCCACAATAAACATTACCTCCATAATAAGGCACATTAGCTGCAATTGAGCCAAGATTAATTATGTGGGCATTTTTTGCTTTTCTAAGTAAAGGTAAAGCAGCTCTTGCTACATATAAAAAGCCTTTGATATTAGTATCTACCATGGCTTCAATATCTTCAATATCCAAAGAATCAAATTCATTTAAACCTAAAGCAAGACCTGCGTTGTTAATAAGCAAAGAAATATTGCCAAAATCTTGAGGTAAATTTTCAATTGATGCAAAAACTGCTTGTTTATCTCTGACATCAAGTTCTATGGGATAAATTTTATCCCCATAAAGCTCTTGTAGTTTTTCTAATCTATCTTTGCGTCTTGCTATAGCTATAACTTTATAATCAAGTTCTATTAAAGCTTTTAAACTCTCTAGTCCAAAACCTGAACTTACTCCAGTTATTAAAGCAGTTTTCATGGTTGTGTCTCTTCATATAGCATCAAATTCTCATTTTCCTTTAAACCAAGTTTTTTTAGATATTTAATATTTTGTTCTTTTTTTGCAATTATGGCAAAATCAAGAGCGTTAAATCCCAAATCATCAATTTCTTTATAATTTGCTTTGTAATCTATAAGTAACTTAAGCATTTTTACATCTGCATAGTTTGCTCCATGCATAAAAATATTTTTAGAAGTATGCTCAAGTGCACATAAAGTAATGAAATATGGCGTATTACTTCCCATACTAGCAATAGAAAGTTTTTCATTATCGTTAATGTATTTTTGATTTACATTAGCTCCATTTTCTAATAAAACTTTTGCAACCTTATAATTGTTGTATTCAACTGCATAAAACAAAGGTGTTTTTCCAAAAGAATTTCTATAATCAATAATAGCTCCATTTTCTAATAAAAGCTTGACATTATCTGCACTATCTAATGCAAAAAACAAAGCAGACTCATAACCTTCATTTATTTTTACACCTAATTTTATAAACTCACTTATAATTTGACTTTCTCTATTGTTTAACAAAGCAGATTTAAAACCATTATTTAATTCTAAATTGCTAATTTTTTTAGAATAAATATATTCTTTTATTTGTTCTAAAGAGTTGTTTTTATTAGCCACAAATTTTTCAAAGTCCGAAATATCTTTAAAGATTTTAGTCTCACCAACTGCCCAATTTAAAAATTCATTCAAAGCATTACTAGCAAAGTAAATAGCACTTGCTTTATCTAGATTAAATTCGTTTTGAAAATATTTTGTTAAAGGATTAATCGCATTATTATACTCTTTCCAAAATTCCTTAAAGAGCTTAAAATTTCCTATACTTTGATAAGCCCAAAATCTAAAATAAGCTTTTAATTTTGCAAATTTTTCTTCAAGTATTATAGGATCTTGTAAAGTTTTTTGATAAACTTGCGGATCAAGCGCAATTTCTAATAATTTAAAATCAAATTTTCTCAAATCGCTAAAATATTCCCCTCCCATACAGGCACTATTACTTCCTCTAATTTCATTAGCAAGCTCATATAATCTTTTTGTAATTTGATTATTTTTTAAAGAAAAATCGCAATTTAAATCTACTTGAGCAAAATCTTGAGAAACTTGTGGTTTAAACTCTTTAAAAAAATCCATCTTATTTTCTTTGACATACCCGCAAGTGTAATCTAAAGCTAATGCATTTAAACTTATAATCAAACTAAATAATAAAATCCTCAAATATTTTCCTTTGATATAAATTAAATCACTATTTTAACTAAATTTTTGCTTTAATAACAATTAATTAATTTAAAATTCATACAATGATTATTTTAAAATGAGGAAAAAATGTATCAAAGTTTTTACAAAGCTAGTTTTGCTTATATTCTTTTGCAGAGTAATGAAAATAAACTTATCAATGTTGATTTTATAACATATAAGCCCAATTTTAGCAAAGATAAACACACTATTTTAGAACAAGCCTTAGAAGAGCTAGACCTTTATTTTAATAAAAAACTTTTTTTCTTTAATACACCCCTAGCTCTTCAGGGGAGCGAATTTGAGCAAAAAGTATATAAAGCTTTAATTAAAATTCCCTATGGACAAACTAAAACTTATCAAGAAATTGCTTCTTTTGTCAATCATCCAAAAGCTTTTAGAGCGGTAGGTAATGCAAATTCTAAAAACAAACTTGCAATTTTTATACCTTGTCATAGAGTGGTAGCTAAAAATCACTTAGGCGGATACAATGGTGGTTTATTTATCAAAGAAGCTTTACTTAAATTAGAAGGTGTGCTTTAAAATGCCAAGTTTATTACTAGCAAGTTTTATTTGGGCTTTTTCTTTTCCATTAATTGGGCATTTTATAACCTTAGAAATGGATAGTTTTTTTGCTGCATTTGCAAAAGTTTTTTTGTCTTTATTAGTATTTTTACCTTTTTTAAATTTTAAGCTGAATTTGCATTTAAAACTAAAACTCATAAGCATTGGAGCTTTACAACTTGGTGTGATGAATTTATTTTATTATCATTCTTTTTTATATTTAAGTGTAAGCGAAGTGGCACTTTTTACGATTTTTACACCTTTTTATGTTGTACTTTTTTATGGGCTTTTTTCAAAAAATCTTAGATATTTATATTTTATAAGTATTTTTATATGTATTGTAGGTGCTTTTGTAGTTAAATTTGATAATATTAACTCTAATTTTTTATATGGTTTTTTACTTATTCAAGGAGCTAATTTAGTATTTGGCGCTGGACAAAGTTTTTATAAAATTTTATTAGAAAAAAATACAAACTTAAATCAAAAAGAAGCTTTCGCTTATTTTTATTTAGGCGCAACCAGTATAACCTTACCTGCTTTTTTATTTTTTGGAGATTATAATAATTTACCATCCAATTTAAGTTCTTGGATAGCTTTGATTTATCTTGGGACTATTGCTTCAGGATTTGGATATTTTTTATGGAACAAAGGCTCTACTGAAGTAGATAGCGGGGTTTTAGCTTTGATGAATAATGCCATTATACCTATAAGTATTTTTATCAATATGAGTATTTTTGGAGTAGATGTAGAGCTACTACCTTTTTGCATAGGGACCTTGATCATTCTTTTTTCATTTTTTATACATAAAAAAATCATGCATTATTATAATAAGAAATCTTACTCAAATACAAACCACTAGCAGGAGCTAAAAATCTACAATGAGCTTTTTTGGCATTGATTTGATCTAAAAGCTCATTTTTGCTCATTTTTCCTTCTAATACTTTTAAAATACTTGCCATCATCATTCTAATTTGAGATCTTAAAAAACCATTTGCTTCAAAATAAAACACAGTGTAATTTTTATAAGCATAAACTCTAGTTTTATACATTTTTCTTATACTTGTTTTATTATCAGAGCCTTCTTTTTGAAAGAGTTTAAAATTATGCTCTCCTTCAAATAAAAAAGCAATTTCCTTGGCTAATTTAATATTTATTTTTGGATAAAAATACACATATGAGGCTAAAAAGGGATTATATTTTCCATGACTTATAATATAGCGATATGCTCTTTTTTGCACATCAAAACGCACTTGGAAATTTTCTTGCATTCTTTGGATATGCTTTATATGTATAAATGGGTGTGCAAAATGATTGATTTTATTTTTTAAATATACAAAATCTTTAAAATGTTCTCCCGCTTTTACGCAAGCGACTGCATTAAATGCATGTACACCTTTATCAGTTCTTGAAGCAAATAAAGGCTTTTCATAAATGCCCAAATGCGACAAGGCCTGCGCTAAGGTATCTTGAACACTAAGCTTATGTGGCTGGGTGGCTGAACCTTGAAATTTAGAACCATCATAAGAAAAAGTTAATTTTAAAAGCATTAATACTTACTTGCAATTTTTGCTTTAAAATAAAACAAAGAAGTAATTAAAAAGCTTGAAAAAATCACAGCAATAGCTACAAAAGGAGGGTTATAAAAACTAATCAAAAGCGTAAAATAAGCAAAAATAATCACAAAAATTCCAAAATAAGCAAAACCTTTTTCATAACGATAAGTTACTATACCAAAAGAGAGTGCAAAAAGCACGCTAGCTAAAGGAAATAAAGCTATAAGAATATAAATAACAAATTCTTTTGCTTTTTCTTTATTGCTTGCTACATCAGACCAATACCCATAAAAACTTTGAGTATTTAATTCTTTAGAAGAAAGTTTGCTTTTAATTAATAAATTTTTAAAACTAGAAATATGCCAATCTTCTTCTTTAATCTCATAAGCTTTTCCTTCGTCTAGTTTAAAAGTAATAACACCATCATTTGTTTCTAACTTTCCTTCTTTGGCTAAAATCACTTGTTCTTTATCTTGTGGGTTTTTCTTTGGATGATACATTATGATATTTTTATAAGTTTCATCAGAATTTTTGGCATCGATAAAAACAAGCCATTCTCCATATCTTTGTCCAAATTCCCCTGTTTTTATACTTACTTTAGCACTAATTTTTTTATAATCTACAAAATTATCAAAAAGTTCAAAAGATATAGGTATAAAAACCAAAACCACCACAAGCATAAAAGCACTTACCAAAGCTGCAATTTTTGCAAAAAAACTTGCTATCATGCTTGGAGCTATACTCAAAGCAAATAACACTGTGCTTTCATTTTCCCTAGAAAGCCTATAAAAGGCCAAAGTCAAAGCTATGAAAAAAGATATGGGTAGAGTAAAAATTAATATCTTTGGTAAAAGAAAAATATATAATTTGATTAATTCAAAAAAAGTAATTTCAATATAAGCAGTAATTTTAGCAAGTTGTATAAAAAAAATAATCGAAACAATAATAAATAAAGTAAAAAATAAAGATAACATTGTACTTAAAAACTGATTAAGCAAATACTTATAAACTAGTTTCATAATATACTTTCTATACTTAGATTAATCAAAATTCCACAAAATAAAAAAGGAATCATAGGCATTTGATAATCTTTCTTGGCTATTTTTATAAACATCAAAAGACTTAAAAAACTTGCAATAAATAAAATCAAAAAGCCTTTTTCATAGCCAAAAATTCCAAAAATCAAAGCTATTATTATAACATCACCTTCCCCTAAACTTTCTAAAATTTCATCTCTTTTTTTAAAATTTTTAATAAAATTAATCACACTCTTTAGTATAAAAATTAACCCCGCTCCAAAACACACTCTAAATAAAAAGCTATCTTGAAAATCCTCTAAATTTAAACCATTTTGCAAAAAATCAAAACAAAAAGCTAAAATAAATAAAATCCAAAGCCAAAGCTCACTCACTGCTTTTAGATAATAATCCATCCAAGAAAGTGCTAATAATACAGCTATCATACAAGCAAAAATTAAAATTTGAAAAACATCTTCAATTAGATAAAAAGCAAAGACAAACAAACACGCACAAATAAATTCATTAAAAGGATAAATCAAAGAAATTCTTTCTTTACAAAAGGCACATTTGCCTTTTAAAAATACAAAAGATAACAAAGGAAAAAGATGATAAAATTTCAAAGTTTTAAAACACTTAGGGCATTTTGATCTTGGGCTTATTATGCTTTCTTTATTAATCGTTCTTAAAATCAAAACATTGACAAAAGAACCCACACAAAGCCCTAGTAATAAAAATAAAAATATCATTTACCAAAGGTTCTTTTGCGTTTTTTAAACTCAGTAATGATATTTGTGATTTCTTTTTTAGTAAGTGCAGGAAATAAGGTTTGACTAAAATAAATTTCTGCATAACTTGATTGCCATAATAAAAAATTTGAAATTCTTTTAGCGCTCCCTACCCTTAAAAACAAATCCACATCTTCACTTAAGTCAAGATTTGCTTGTATATTTGCTTCATTAATTTCAAGATTTTTTTCAATCACCTTTTTAACCGCTCTAACTATTTCATCCTTGCCTCCGTAAGAAATAGCTAAATTTACGCATAATTTTGTGTAATTTTTAGTTTGTTCTTGAAAATTTTGTATTTTTTTTAAGGTTAATTCATCTAAAAGACTTAAATTTCCTATGGCTTTAAAACGCACTTCATTAGCTATAAATTTATTTAAAGATTCATCAAGATATTTATTTAACAGCTTAAAAAGAAACTCCACTTCTTCTTTTGGTCTTTGCCAATTTTCTGTACTAAAAGCATAAAGGGTTAGATTTTGAATTTTTTCATCTATACATACTTCTATAATTTTTTCAACAACCTTAGCACCTTGACTATAGCCAATTTTTTCTAAAAGTCCATTTTTTCTAGCCCATCTTCTATTGCCATCCATTACTACAGCAAGATGCTTTAACTCATTCATTCTATCCCTTTATATCCATCAATCTTTTAAAAACAAACATAGGATTGAGCGTATTAACTACTTCAAATTTAAAATACTCGTTTAAAAAATGTGCTACTTTGGCAAAAGGTGTTTGTATGCGTATGATTTTACCATTATCAATTATAATTTTTAAAGCACCAAAAATTTCAAAATACAAATATACCTCTAAAATATTTCCATTTTTCTTAGCTTCAAATAAAGCTCTATTTCCCTCATAAACAAAAGGTATATGATAAATTCCTTCAAAAAACGCAAAAAACATTTCCTTATAAATTTCAAACTCATATGCGCTTTTGCTTTCCATAAGTCTTTGGATAATGAATTTTTTATACCAAGCTTTTTCATCACCTTCTTGTAAAAGCTTTTCTATAAGTTCAGTCCCTTCTTCAAAAAGTCTAATTTTAGGCTTTTTCAAAAGATTTTTAAAAGAAATCACGCCTTTATCTTCATAAACTTCAGCTAAATATTCCTCCCCTACTTCAAGCTCTATCAAACTTTTTGTTTCAAGCTTTTTAGTGTTTAAAAGCAATACATAGCGATTATATGCGCGTTTTTCTAAAATTTGCATTCTTACAGGTAAGGTTGAGTTGATGATATTCACCAAAGCTTCCTTAATTCTTGTGCTAAAATAAAACCAAGTTTTTCTTTGCTTTGTTTAGAACTTTGAGAGATGCTATCTTTAGTGATAAAACAAATGCTATTTTCATCACTTCCAAAGTTCATTTGCCCATTTAAGACATTTAAACACACCATATCTAAATTTTTACTAACTAAAGATTTTTTAGCATTTTCTAAAGCATTTTGCTCATCAAATTCCATTTTAAAGCCTATTTTTTTGCCTTTAAAATCTAAATTTTTTAAGATGTCTTCATTCAGCTTTAATTTTAAATCAAGTCCGTTTAAATGCTCATTTTTCTTAACCTTACCCTTGTAAGCCTCAAGAGTAAAATCACTCACAGCAGCAGCCATAATTAAAGCATCAAAATCTTTGTATTTTTGCAATTTTTCTTTTAGTTCTAAAGAAGATTCAAATTTTTCTAATTTATAAGGTGTTTTAAACTCTACTGAGCTAATTAGCACCACCTTAGCACCTAAAAAATATAAAGCATCAGCAACCGCCTTTGCCATTTTTCCACTTGAAAAATTACTAATACATCTTACATCATCAATTTTTTCTTTAGTGCCACCACCACTTACAATAAAACTTTTATCTTTAAAAAAATCTTCCTGCATTAGACTTCTTTTTAAAGCATTTATAATACTATCAAGCTCAGCCAAAGCTCCTAAGCCTTCATCTTTACAAGCTAGAGTTTTAACTATAGGATCAATGATAATATAGCCTTGCTCTTTTAAATTTTTTAAAGAATTTTGAGTGCTAAAATGTAAATACATGTTTGTATTTGCAGCGGGTGCGATTAAAAATGGTTTATTTTTATCTACTGCTATTAAAGTTTGAATAAATAAATTATCTGCTATACCATAGTTTAATTTATTAATAGAATTTATACTAGCAGGCGCAAAAAGCACACAATCGCAAGTCTTACTAAAAGCTATATGATTATTAGTATTTTGCCAACTTTCATTATCTTCACATAAAACTTCATCCGCTAAAGCTTCAAAGCTAAGCTTAGTGCCAAATTTTAAAACTCCCAAACTTAGTAAAACTTTAACCCTAAAACCTTCTTTTTTTAATAAAGAAATAAGCTCATAAGCTTTATAAAAGGCTATGCTTCCACTTACTGCTAGTAAGATTGTTTTCATTTTTTACCTAGTTTTTTATAGTAAAAATCTTCTATAATTTGCGTCTTTGCTCTATTAATATACAAAGAGCCTTTTTCTACATCCTTACACACGGTGCTTCCTGCTGCGATGATTACCTCATCTTTTATCTCAACCGGAGCGATAAATTGCGTATCTGAACCTACAAAAACATTTTTACCTATTTTGGTCTTATGTTTTTTAACCCCATCATAATTACAAGTGATAGTGCCACAACCTATGTTAGTTCCCTCATCTATCTCACAATCCCCTAAATAACTCAAATGCCCTGCTTTAACTCCATTTAATAAAGCATTTTTACATTCTACGAAATTTCCTATATGGGCATTTTTAAGCTGACATTTTGGACGCAAATGCGCTAAAGGCCCTACATCGCTATTTTCTACTATACTATCTTCAATCACACTTGAACTTTTGATGATAGAATTAATGATTTTTGATTTTCCTTCTATACGCACATTTTCATACACTTCACACTCACCTACAAACTCAACTTCATCTGAAATAAAAGTCGTCGCAGGCATGTGAAAAATCACTCCTTGCTTCATCCATTCTTTTTTAATCGCTTCTTGCATAAGATCTTGAGCTAGGCAAAGCTCAATTTTATCATTTACCCCCATAAAATCTTGCTCATTTACAAACACCGCATCGATTTCATAGCCCTTTTCTTTTGCTAAATAAACCGCATCGGTTAAATAATACTCTTTAGCTTTATTATCATTTTTTATCAAAGGCAATACTTCTTTTAAAATTTGTGCTTTTATAGCATAAACACCACTATTGCAAATGTTTATAGCAAGCTCTTCTTTGCTTGCATCTTTTGTTTCTACTATTTTTTGAATTTTATTTTCTTTTAAAACTATTCTTCCATAACTTTTTGGATCTTTTGCCTCAAAAACTGCCACATTAAAATCACTCTCATTTAAAGCTATTTTTTCTAAATCATCTGCTTTAACTAAAGGCATATCGCCACATAAAATCAACACTTTTTCATGCTTACTCTCATAACCCCTTAAAGCCCCTGCAGTACCTGGAAAATTTTGCAAGTCTTGTTCTAAAAAGCGTGTATTTGGAAAATACTCTAAAACAACTTGTTCAACCTTTTCTTTTTGATGAGAAAGCACCACACATACATCATCACTAATTTTATATGCTTGTTTTAAAATATGTAAAATCATTGCTTTTGAGCAAATTTTTTGAAGCACTTTTGGATTTTGTGATTTCATACGCGTGCCAAGTCCAGCAGCCAAAATAAGCACAGAAATTTTCATAATTTACCTTTGTTTTAAAAATTATTGCTTATTTTAACAAGCTAAAGTAAAAATTCTTACTAGTTGTTATTTGTTTTTTACAGATTTTCATTTACTTTAAACTTAAATTTATGGGGGGGGGTATAATGCTTTTTTCAATTTAAATTTACAAGGAGTAATCAAATGAAACTTTCTTATTACACAAGTAAAGTTTTAATGGGAGTTAGCATTAGTGCTTTATTAAGCAGTGCTGCTTTAGCTCAAGAGATAAATCATGGAAATTTTTCTGATTTTTTTAACTATAAAGATGGAATTTGGAGTTTAGATTCTAAAGAAAATATAGAATTAAAAATAAGTCCGAGTATACTCCAACTATATCCTATCCAAGAAGGTATAAATGGGGCTGGAAAGACAATAAAAGAAATTAATATCAAAACAAGTGGTATTTTAACCATAGGATCTGATTCAGATTGGGTAGATCTAGGTGAAACTTCAACTAATGAAGCACGATATGATTTATATAGTGTTAATTTAGAAGCAAAAGAAATTATTTTAAATAAAGATCAAACTTCTTTAAAAGCAAATAAAGCTTTTAATATAAAAGGAAATGTTACACTTAATGGTAGCTCGCCTATAACAAATGATAATATAAGCAACGAAGAACTTGATAGACCTAGTTTAGATGTATGGAATGGATATGGCGAAAAAGATGGCTATATGAGCATACAAGGAAATTTAAATGTAAACAATTCTTTTATTGGTATATTTGATGCAAATAAAAAAGGTGGCTTAATCTCTGTAGATGGAGATGTAAATATAAAAGATTCAGCTATAGGCATAAGCACAAATAGTGTTTCAAATTTAGGTATAAACAACTATGTAGCTATAAAAACAACAGGCAATTTTAACCAAGATATAGATAAAAACATAGTAACGGCACTATATACTAAAGATATAACGAGCATGCTTGAAACAAGTAATTTACTTCCAAAAAATGTATTTTTTGAAGATACTGATTTGGCTCAATTTACAGATTATAAACTTAGTGTTTCTAATGATGGCAAAAGTCTTTTAATTAGCGGTGGTGCTAATGAAAATGTAAGAGATTTATCAAAAATATTAAAATCTGAAATTGATATTAGAAAAGAAGCTTTAGATAGCTTTAATAATATAAAAGAAGATATTAAAAGAAATGAAAATTTAGAAAATTCTGGATTTGGAACCTACCAAAAACCAGGATATATTGGCGATGATGCTATGCTTGAGGCCATAGCACAAGCAGAAAAAGAACTGCAAGAACAAATTAAAAAATTAGAACAACAAATCCAAGATATACAAGATAATGGTGGAAAATTTGATGGTGGTGATTTAGTTGAAAATATGAAAGATATTAGCTTAGAAAATAAAAATTTAGCTGTAAATATGCTAAATAGTATTTTAGATTCTAAACTTAGCAATGATGCTATCGCAGCACTCACTCTAGATACCACAGGAAAAAATCTAAACACACTTACCACAAATACAAAAGCAAGTGCAAAAGCTATAGTAAATAATGCTCAAAATTCTTCTGTTAATTCATCTATAGGTGTAGCAAATGACCTAGCAATTGGAACAAGAATAGCAAAACTTTCAAATCCTTATCAAGATAAAGCTTTAGTAGAAAAATTTGCTACAACCCATATAGCAGCACTAGCAAGCGATGTTTATAATTATTATGGAAATTCTTCATTTAATAATAGCTTTTGGGGTAATGTTTTTGGTGGTGCAAATATCATAGATGGAGATAGTGGTGCTTTATATGGATTTACACTAGGTGCTGATAGAAAAATCAATGATAATGCTTTGCTTGGTTTTTACTTTACTTATGCTGATTCAACTATCAAAGATGGAGTTATGGAACAAAAATCAGATAACTATCAATTTGGTATTTATTCTTTAATTAATCCAAACGATCAATGGGAAATTAATCTAAGAGCTTACGGGCAAATTTCTCCAACAGATCAAAGTGTTGTAATGTTAAATGATTCTAATAAGGCTGATTTTGATAGTAAATTCTTTGGTTTAAGTGCTAATGCCGGTAGAATTTTTAATCCAAATTCATCATCATTATTCATCAAGCCTTTTGCTGGTATAAATTACTACTACGCACACACTCCAAGTTATAAAGAAAGTGGTATGTTTGCAAAAGATGTTCAAAGTATGACAAATAATTCCATATCTTTAGAACTCAGTGCTGAATTTAGAAAATATATGAGCGAAACATCATATTTATTTATCACTCCAAAAATAGAACAATATGTAATGAATAATGGAGATGATTATATAGCTGGATTTGTTGGATCAAATTCAAATTTTATCATCAAAGGTAATGATAAGAAAAAAACTTATGGACAAATCATCATAGGTGGAAATGTAGATATTAACGAGCAATTTAGCCTAAATGCAGGTATTGGAGCTAAACAAATACTAGCTGGTAAAACAGATGGTAAAAATGAAACTTATGTAAGTGGTCAAGTAGGTTTTAAATACAAATTCTAAAAAAAATATTTTTTGAGAAACTCCTAAATGCTAGAGTTTTTCACTCTAGCATTTTAAAAATAAACCATTAATTCAATCATATAAATTGCATTTTTAAGAGTAAAATTGCTAAAATAATGCTTTTAATTTTAACCAAGGAAATATTTTGAGGGTCTTACTAGTTTTATTTTTATCAAGCCTAGCTCTTTTTGGTGCTGAAGCAACTATACCAACTGTAAATTTAAGCCTTAGTGCCCCAAATAGCCCTCAACAGCTCGTAACAACTTTAAATATAATTATAGTTTTAACTATACTAGCACTTGCTCCAACTATCATCTTTGTAATGACTTCATTTTTAAGACTTATAGTAGTTTTTTCTTTTTTAAGAACTGCTCTTGGCACACAAACCATGCCTCCAAATACTATCTTAGCGACACTAGCTTTGATTTTAACTTTTTTTATTATGGAACCTGTTGCTACAAAATCATACAATGAAGGCATAAAACCCTATATTGCTGAACAAATAGGCTATGAAGAAGCCTTTGCTAAAGGCGTTAAACCTTTTAAAGATTTCATGTTAAAAAATACCAGAGAAAAAGACTTAGCACTTTTTTATAGGATCAGAAATTTAGAAAATCCAAAAACCATAGATGATGTTCCTTTAACGGTTTTAGTGCCTGCTTTTATGATAAGTGAACTCAAAACTGCTTTTGAAATAGGCTTTTTACTTTTCTTGCCATTTTTAGTTATTGATATGGTAGTAAGCTCAGTGCTAATGGCTATGGGTATGATGATGTTACCACCTGTTATGATTTCCATGCCTTTTAAATTGCTTATTTTTGTTTTGGTAGATGGATGGAATTTGCTTATACAAAATCTCGTCAAAAGCTTTTTAACTTAGCAATTTAGAGCAAAAATATGTGTATTATTAGCTTTATTTGTATTTTTCTAAATCAAAGATTTTAAATGGCATTTGCTATATTTGGAAAATACCTTTATGATGATCTTGCCTTCACTCTTAAAGCTCACACTCAAAAAGAAAGTAAAAAAGCTTTTAAAATCATAGAAAAATATAAAAATCAATATTATTTTTTAGGCTATATTCAATATGAATTCTATAAATATCTAGAAGATAAAAATTATAAAAGCAAAGAGCCTTTTTTATATTTTTTTGCTTTTAAATCAAAAAAAATCTTTACAAACGAAGAAAAAAAATTAGACTTTTATCCAAGTTTTTCATCCAATTTAAACCAAGAAAAGTATTTTGAAAACTTTGACAAAGTCAAAGAAGCCATAGCTAAAGGTCAAAGTTATCAAGTTAATCTTACTCAAGAACTACGTTTACAATCAAATCTTAATGTGTATGAGAGTTTTTTAAGCCTTTATCCTAAGCAAAATACCCCCTATAAAGCTTATATGAAAAATGAATTTTTAGAATTGGCTTCATTTTCACCTGAACTTTTTTTTAAAATCAAAAATAAAAAAATCATCACAAAACCCATGAAAGGCACAATCAAACGCTCAAATAATCCAAAAGAAGATGAAAGTCTAAAAAACTTTTTAAAATGCGATGAAAAAACTATTAGCGAAAATGTAATGATAGTTGATTTATTACGCAATGATATTTCAAAACTCATCAAAAAACATTCTTTAAAATGCGAACTTTTTAAGGTTAAAACCTACCCTACCTTACACCAACTCATTTCAAAAATAAGTGGGAAATTAAAGCCAAAAAATGATTATTTTAAAATTTTCAAAGCCCTTTTTCCATGTGGATCTATCACAGGTGCACCCAAAATAGAAACTATTAAACTCATAGAAAATTTAGAGCAAAGAAAACGCGGGATTTATTGTGGAGCGATAGGTTTAATCCATAAAGATAAAGCAAAATTTAGCGTAGCCATACGCACTTTAGAGAAAAAAAATAATGATGATTTTTTAAGATATGGTGTAGGAAGCGGACTTGTGTGGGACTCACAAAAACAAGATGAATTTGAAGAATTAAAACTAAAAAGTAAAATTTTAAAACCTAACTTTTATTTATTTGAAACAATGTATTATAAAAATCATTCTATTTTATTTTTCAAAGAACATTTGACAAGAATTTTAAACTCAGCTAATTTTTTTGGCTTTGATACTCAAAGATTAAAACATGATTTTAAAAATATACTAGAGAGTAAAGATAAAAAATTCCATTTTAAATCTTTACAAAATTTTAACAATTTTGTTTTCAATCATCATCATTTTTTTACAAAAAGTAATTTTACTCAAAAAGGCTCAAAGACTATTAAATTAAAACTTTTTGAAAATGGCCTCTATGAGTTTGATTTTAGCAATATACAAGAAATTTCAAGCAAAAAACTACTCATAAGTAAAGACATCATAAAAGTAAATCTTTTAACACACCATAAAACTTCTCTGCGTAGTTTATATGAGGCAAATTCTCATCTATGGAAAGAAAATATTTGCTATGACATAGTTTTTTTTGATGAAAAAGGCATACTTTGTGAGGGTTCAAGAAGTAACATTATTATAAATTTAAATGATGAGTATTTTACCCCTTATGCTAAAAACTGCCTAAATGGTATTTATAGACAAACACTCTTAAAACACAAGCTCATCAAAGAAAAAGATATCACTAAAGATGAGCTTTTAAATGCTAAAGAAATTTATGCTATTAATTCTTTAAGAGGCTTAAAAAAGGTATTTTTGTGAAAGTTTTGATTATAGATAATTATGATTCTTTTACCTACACCATAGCCTTTTATTTAAAAGAATTAAACATTACTTATAAAATTATTAAAAACGATAAATTCAAAAATCCAAAAAAGCTTAAAAAATATGATTTTACCCATCTTCTAATCTCCCCTGGACCAAATTCTCCAAAAGAATCAAAGTTAAGTTTAAAAGCTATAAAATATTTTAAAAAAGATAAAAAAATTCTTGGAATTTGTCTAGGACACCAATGTATAGCACATGTTTTTGGTGGTAAAATTTCTAAACTTCCAAACCCAACTCATGGTAAGGTAAAAACTATAAAATTCAAACCAAACCCACTTTTTAAAAATATTAAACAAAATTTTAAAATTTGTTTATATCACTCTCTTTATGTTAATCATATAGGTAAAAAATGTGAAATTTTAGCCCATAGTGAAGATAATATCATCATGGCTTTAAAACATAAAAAATACGATATTTATGGAGTTCAATTCCACCCTGAAGCCATACTGAGTCAAAATGGCAAAAAGCTACTTAAAAACTTTCTTACTTTGCAATAATCTAATATTTATATTTTTTTCATTTACTTTAAACTTAAATTTAGGGGAGGGGTATAATGCTTTTTTCAATTTAAATTTACAAGGAGTAATCAAATGAAACTTTCTTATTACACAAGTAAAGTTTTAATGGGAGTTAGCATTAGTGCTTTATTAAGCAGTGCCGCTTTAGCTCAAGAAATTACTATTGCTGATGGCGATGGTAGTATGGAACAACATTTTGAAACAAATGATGGGCAACATTTTACTTTAAAAAATGATTATACTAATGGCAATTTAACCATAAATATCAACAATACAGATCTACCTAACAGCATAGCAAAAGAAGGCTATGAAGATCTTGCGACAGTGAATATTAATTTAGGTTCTAACGATCTTACTATTAAAAATATTTCACATGGAGATATTTCTACCTATGTAACAAATTATACCATCAATGCTAAAAAAACTGAAGCTATAGATGTAATATTTCAAAGCACAAATGGAAAATCTATCGTTAATGGAGATTTTAGTATAAAAGGTTCATCTAGTCCTACAGAAGGTGTTTTAGATGATATAAAATCTTCAGCTATTTTAATCGGCGATGGACATGGCCTACAAGGCTCTCTTGAAGTAAATGGAAATTTTACAGCAGATCAATCTACTCTATTTACTATAGGTGGTAATAAAAGTCAAAATCATATACAAGTAAATGGTAAAGCAAATATCACAAATTCAAACTTTTCCATAGGAACAACAAGTTTTGGTGATTTAGCTTTAAATAATTATGTTTTTATGAGTGCAAGTGAAGGGTTTAATGAAGATATAACAAGCTCAAACAAAGCTAGTGCAAACATAAGTAAAAATTTTGAAAGCATTGTTGGTATGAGCAACAAAGACTTAGGACTTGATTATGAAGTTGTAAGAGCTATGGATGTAAAAGATTTTGTTGAATATGAACTTTCTACAAAAGATAATAAGCTTTTAATTAGTGGTGGTGCAAATGAAAATGTAAATAACAATAAGATGATTCTAGAAAGCGATAAAAAATATCTAGAATTAATTAAAACTGATTTAGAAGATGCCAAAGATGATGAAGGTGTTAATATAGAAAAAATTGATGAAGCTATTGCAAAAATTAATGAGCAAATAAAACAAATTCAAGATATGATTAGCAATGCTGGAAGTGGAATAATCTCTAATGATGATTACATTAAAAACGATTCTAGTGTTTCAGCTTCTAACAAAGACTTTGTTTCTAAAATTTTAGATGGACTTAAAATTGGCGGAAATTTAAATGCAATAGGTAGTATTAAATTTGATAAAGTCGGGGAACAAGTAGCAAATGATATAAAAGATTCAGCTAAATCTATCTCAAATGTAAATCAAGCCTCATCAGGTATAAACTCAACTATCAATGTATCAAATGATGTATCTATAGGTTCTCGTGTAGCTATGTTAAATAATCCTTATGGAAATTACGCTACAAAATTATCTCAAATAAGATTTGCTACTAATGATTATAGAGGAAATTATATTGATAATTATAATAACAGCATTTGGGGTAATGTAATAGGCGGTGCAAACATCATAGATGGAGATAGTGGCTTTATATGGAGCCACTATAGGTATGGATAGAAAAATTAACGATGATGTTATTATTGGTGCTTATTTTACTTATGCAAACGCTGAAATAAAAGATAATCTTTTAACCCAAAAATCAGATAATTTCCAATTTGGTGCTTATTCTAATATCCATATAAGTCCAAAGGCAGAAGTTAATGTTAAGGCTTATGCTCAAATTTCTCCAACAGATCAAGATATTGTAAATAGAGGATTTAACACTACAAATAGTGCTGACTTTAATAGAAAATTCCTTGGTTTGAGTGCTAATATGGGATATATTTTTGATTTTAGTAATAATACCTTATTTATCAAACCTTTTGCCGGAGCAAACTACTACTATGCACATACCCCAAGCTATAAAGAAAACGGAATTGCAGGAAAAGATGTCAATAGCGCTAGTAATAATTCTATTTCTTTAGAACTTGGTGCTGAATTTAGAAAATATATGAGCGAAACATCATATTTATTTATCACTCCAAAAATAGAACAATATGTAATGAATAATGGAGATGATTATGTGGCGAGTTTAAATGGAGTAGCGCTACCTAGCGTAAAAAGTGATGATAAGAAAAAAACTTATGGACAAATCATCATAGGTGGAAATGTAGATATTAACGAGCAATTTAGCCTAAATGCAGGTATTGGAGCTAAACAAATACTAGCTGGTAAAACAGATGGTAAAAATGAAACTTATGTAAGTGGTCAAGTAGGTTTTAAATACAAATTCTAAAAAAATATTTTTTGAGAAACTCCTAAATGCTAGAGTTTTTCACTCTAGCATTTTAAAAACTCTCATATTCTTTAGCTATAAAAACTTCATCATCTTTTACAATTAATGGGCGTTTTATAAGCGTTGGATTTTGCAAAATCATCACTTTAATTTCATCTTGGTTTAAATTTTGAAGTTTTTCTTTATTTAACCCTAATTTTCTAGCACTCATACCCGCTGCATTTACAAGCTCTAAAACACTCCTTTTACTAAGCCAAAAATTTAAAGTTTCTTCATCTAGCTTTTTAATATCTAAAAATTCAAATTCAATTTGCTTAGAATTTAAATAATCCATGGCCTTTTTAACACTATTACAATTTTTAATACCATAAAATTTTAACATTTTCTTGCCTTTTTAACTAAGTCTGCTATGATAAATGCTAATTCTAAAGCTTGGTCAGCATTTAATCTTGGATCACATTGTGTTTCATAGCGTTTAGAAAGTTCTTCTTGAGTGATATTTAAAGAGCCTCCTACACATTCTGTTACATTTTGCCCTGTCATTTCCAAATGTACCCCACCAGGATACACTCCTTCACTCATAGCTATCTCAAAAAACGCACGCACTTCTTGAATAATTTTATCAAATTCTCTTGTTTTAAAATTACCTGATTTAACCGTATTTGCATGCATAGGATCTATGCTATAAAGTATATTAAACCCTTCTTGTTTTAACTCTTTAAATAATTTTGGCAAGGCATTTTCTATCTTATCACATCCCATACGGATGATGAAATTTAATCTTCCTGCTTCATTATGCGGATTTAAAATACTTACTAGCTTTTTTATTTCATCTAAATCATAATTAGCACTAAGCTTAACACCGAGTGGATTTTTTACTCCACTTAAAAAATGCACATGTGCTTCATCTGCTTTTCTAGTACGCTCACCTATCCAAAGCATATGTGCTGAACAATCATAAATTTCCCCGCTTAAACTATCTACTCTAGTTAAAGCTTCTTCATAAGGCAAAAGCAAGGCTTCATGGGAAGTATAAAAGGCTGTTTGGGAAAGATTTGGGGTATCAGTGATACCACAAGCTTGCATAAAAGCTAAAGCTTGAGTGATTTTTTCACTAAGTTCATTATATTTTTTCCCAAGCTCTGCTTTTTTTAAAAAACCCAAATTCCACTTATGCACTACTCTTAAATCCGCTAAACCACCTCTTGAAAAAGCTCTTAATAAATTTAAAGTTGTAGCACTTTGATAATACGCTTCTAGCATTCTTTTAGGATCGGCTATTCTTGATTTTTCATTAAATTCAAAACCATTAATAATATCCCCACGATAACTTGGAAGTGTTACTCCATCTACTTCTTCAAAATCACTACTTCTTGGCTTTGCAAATTGTCCTGCAACACGCCCTACTTTAACAATAGGACAAGATCCTGCAAAAGTAAGTACTATGGCCATTTGAAGCATAACTTTAAACATATCTCTTATATTATCAGCACCAAAATTTACAAAACTCTCTGCGCAATCTCCTCCTTGGAGTAAAAATGCTTGAGAATTTACAACATTAGCAAGGGATTTTTTTAACTTATCTACCTCACCTGCAAAAACAAGTGGTGGTAATTTTTCTAATTTTTTAACAACATCTTGTAGTTCATTTTCATCAGGATATTGCGGCTGTTGCTGAATTTTATAATTTTTCCAAGAATCTTTAGTCCATTTCATAGCTTAACTTCCTAATTTTAAGTAAGCTAAAATTATACAAAATGAGACTTAAATTAAGATTTCAAAACACTCTCAACGCGTTCAAGGCTATCTTGTTTATATAGAGTTAAACGCACTATAGAATCTTCTAGTGCTAAAAGATTATGAATTTCATTAGCTTTTAAACTAATGCTATCTAAAGATTTAAGTAGAATTTGCTGATTTAAAACTCCAAAATCAATAGAGCCTTTTAATACTTGTATAGTAATATCAAAAGGTGCTTTATGATCTTTCATAAAGCTATCCTTTGACATATTTATGCATATTTCCTTAGCATAAGCATTTTCTATTTTTTTAGATATATTTATGCCATTTTCAATTTCTTGTTCCCAAGAAATTACTTCATGCATTTGAGTTCTAAATTTCATTTTATTTTTTAAGTTCTTTAATACGAGCAGCCTTACCTCTTCTATCTCTTAAATAGAATAATCTAGCACGGCGTACACGACCTCTTCTTAATACTGTAATACTTTCTAAACTTTCACTATAAATAGGGAAAATTCTTTCAACACCTACATTATTAGCGCCTATTTTACGCACAATGAAAGTTTCATCTACACCATTTCCTCTACGCGCTATACAAATACCTTCAAAATTTTGAATTCTTGTTTTATCGCCTTCTTTAATGCGAATAGCAAGTCTTAAAGTATCTCCAGCACGAAATTCTGGAACATTTTTACCTTCAATTTGTTTTTGCTCAAATTGCTCAATGTATTTATTTTTCATAACGATATTCCTTAAAATTTGCGTTCATGCTTTTGATACAAATCAGGACGAAAATATTTCGTTTTGCAAGACGCCAAAGTAGTTTTTAAAGCTGTAATTTTAGCGTGATTTCCCTTTAAAAACTCTGAAGGAACATAAAATTTTTTATTTTCCTTTTCAAAAACAAATGGCTTAGAAAATGATGGTGCTTCTAATAAATCATTTTCAAAACTTTCTTCACTTAAACTTTCACTATTTCCAAGAACATCTTGAATATTTCTACTAATAGCATCACACATCACCAAAGATGCTAACTCTCCACCTGTAAGTATAAAATCTCCTATAGAAAACACTTCATTAGCAAATTCTTCCACAATACGCTCATCTAAACCCTCATATCTACTACATACAAAACAAATATGCTCTTTGACGCTTAATCTTTTAGCATCTATTTGCTTAAAAGTTTTAGCACATGGTAAAAGAAAAATAAAATGCGTATTTTTATCTTGGCTTTTAATATGCGTTAAACAATCATATAAAGGCTGAGCTTGTAATAAAAGTCCCGCACCACCGCCTATCTTATAATCATCTACTTTTAGATGTTTATTTGTAGTAAAATTTCTAGGATTAACAAAATCAAATTCTAAAATTCCTTTTTCTTTTGCCCTTGCCAAAATAGAAGTTTTAAAATAAGGCTCAATAAGCTCTGGGAATAAACTTACAAAAGTATATTTCATGAATTTTCTAAAATATCTAAAGCAGATTGTGTGAATATTTTTTTATTTTCTATATCAACTTTTTGAATATATTTATCAACATAAGGAATATAAAAGTTTTTAACCTTTGTCTGTAGTTTTTCATCGCATTTTATACAGAATAAAAATCCAGCTCCATTTTCTAAAATATCTTCAACTATACCTAATTTTTGTTCATTTTCAAAAATTTCACAGCCTATAATATCAAAATAAAAATACTCATCTTTTTTTAACTTACAAGTTTCTTTTGTAGTTTTTATGCTTTGAAATAGTGTAATATTAGTTAGTTTTTTTGCAGATTCTAAATTCTCAAAATCTTCAAATAAAACCAAAGATCTTGTTTTATCGAAAGCTTTTATGGTGTAAATTTTTTGATTACCATCAAAAAATTTAGCACCTGCTTTAAACTGCTCATAAAAATCACTTAAATTATGTAATTTTACATAACCTTTCAAACCAACACTTTTCCCAAGTTTAGCAACTTGGACCAAATCATTCTTCAATAGCTTTTACCGTTATACGATATGAAGTTGCATCTTTAACTTTATAAGCCATAATAACTGTTTTTATTGCGTTGATTAATTTCCCATTTTTTCCGATCAACTTACCAGTGTCAGTTGGATCAACATAAATGATAATTTCAGCAAAATTGTTTTCTAAATTTTGTTTTTGTATATCAACTTTTTCAGGAAAATCAACAATTAATTTTGCGTATTCTCTTAAAAAATTTTCAACCATTTTTACTTGCTTGTAATAGCTGCTACTCTATCGCTTAATTTAGCACCTACGCTCTTCCAATAAGCTAAACGCTCAGCATCAAATTTTACTACTTCAGGTTCAACCATAGGATTATAATATCCAATGCTTTCTATCCAACTACCATCGCGTCTTTTTCTACTATCAGTTACAACTATACGATAAAATGGTCTTTTTTTGCGTCCCATTTTTGTAAGTCTGATTACTGTCATTTTAATACTCCTAAAAAAATTAAAATTTTGTTATAGATATTTTAACTCATATATCCATAAAAAAGCTTTAATTATTGCGGTCTTTTAGCTTGCTGCAACATATTCATAAAATTTTCCATTCCTTTTTTGTTTGAAAATTTCTTTGCCAACTTAGCCGCATTACTAAATTGTTTTAAAAAGCGATTTACTTCCATTTGAGATAAACCAGCACCCTCTGCAATACGACGCTTTCTTGCGTTGTTTAACAAATCAGGATTTTCTCTTTCTTTTGGCGTCATTGATGAAATCATTGCTTTAATATGAATAATTTCTTTAGAATTATCCAAATCAATATCTTTAATATTTGCTGCCATAGATGATAAACCAGGTATCATACCAATGATTGATTTCATACTACCAAGTTTTTTAACACTTTCCATTTGATTTAAAAAGTCATTGAAATTAAATTCACCTTTTTTGATTTTTTTATTAAGTTTTTTTGCTTCTTTTTCATCTATAATAGCGGCAGTTTTTTCAGCCAAAGTCGCCAAATCACCTTCACCCATGATACGATTAACAATCCTATCAGGGATAAATACTTCTAAATCAGCTACTTTCTCACCAACACCAATAAATCTTAAAGGCACACCAATTTGTTTAGCTATACCTAGCGCAACACCACCTTTAGTATCTGCATCAAATTTACTTAAAATAACCCCAGTGATTTCTAAAGCTTCATTAAAGCTACTTGCTGTTTTAACTCCATCTTGACCACTCATAGCATCAGCTACATAAAATACTTCATCAGGATTTAAAATAGCTTTTACTTCTTTAAGCTCATTCATCAAAGCTATATCAATTGCCAAACGGCCGGCAGTATCTACAAGCAAAACATCATACATAGAATTTTTTGCTTTTTCTAAAGCTTGTTTAGCTACATTTAAAGGATTACTTTCATTTTCTATGAAAAATAAATCAAGCTCATTAGCTTGAGTGAGTTGTCTTAATTGCTCTACCGCAGCTAATCTTTGCAAGTCACATGCAGCAATTAATACTTTTTTATTTCTTAGTTTTAAGTAATTAGCAATTTTTACCGTAGTAGTTGTTTTACCACCACCTTGCAAACCACACATCAAAACAACCGTAGGTGGCTTACTAGCAAATACAAAACCTTGATTTTTACCTTTAACACTAAGAATTTCTTCTAAATTTTTCTTAATTGAGTCTAAAAATTGCTTTTGGCCTATGCCATTAGTTTTTACATCATTTTCTACTAAAGTGAGTAATTCTTTCGTAACTTTATGATGTACATCTGCTTTTAAAAGGGCCTTTTTTAAAGTGTCAAGAGCATTTTTTAAAGCTTTTTCATCATCAACAAAACGAAGTTTATTAACCGCGGATTTAAATGACTCACTAACTATTTCAAACACTTTATTTTCCCTTTATTAAAATTTTAAAAAGCTAAATTATAAACCCTTTTAGCTTTAAACGCCTTTAAAAATTTAAATTTTTTATTTCAAAACCATAAGCATTAAAACTCTCATCAAGCAAAGCTTTAAATTGATAATCAAAAATATGCGTTTCATAAGAATGCAAATACATTCTAGAAGAGCTATTTTTTGCATATTTTTCATCGCCAATAATACCATGTTTTATATGATTTAAATGCACTCTGATTTGATGTGTTCTACCTGTTTTAATGACCGCTTTTATTAAAGTTTTTTTTGCATTTACCATTAAAGGTATAACCTGAGTATGAGCTTCTAAGCCAAAAAATTTATCGATTTTACTAAAAGCTCCGGATTTATTTTTTATAGTAGTTATTTTTTCACAAATTTCAAGTTCTTCAGCAATTACTCCATCGACAATAGCTAAATAGCTTTTATAAACATTTTGTTTTTTATACTCTTGAATGCATTTTAGTCTAAATTCCTCATCTTTACTTAAAAGCAAAACTCCACTTGTTTCTTTATCAAGCCTGTTAATTAATTTAGCATTATAAACACCTTCTAAATTCTCGCTAATTTCCCCATAAGGCTTATTTAAAGCTATGATTTTATCATCTTCAAAAAGTATTTTTGCTTTTTTTATTTTTTGCACGACAAATCTTGTTTTTGAGCTCATCAAAGCTCTAGCTATAACAACCTTTTTTCCCATAGCAAAAACACAACCTTTATCAATCAAATCCTTTGCTGCATTATTAGAAATTTTTTCTTGCATTGCAAGCAATTTATAAGCTTTTTCTTGCATCTAAACCTTCTTTTATACTTAATATAATTTCATTTAAATCATTTTGCTCTTTGACTCGTGCTTGTGATAATTTTTGCTTTAAAAAATCATTTATATCTTTTACACTCTCACAAATATACAAATCATCAACTTCTTGATATAAACTTTCTTGATTAAAATAATATTTCCCCGAGATAATAACATTATTCCATCTAGCCGCTTCTATAGGATTATGCCCACCTATATTTTTTACAAAAGAGCCACACAAAAAAACTACATCACTAATCTTATAAAAACTTTCTAGCTCACCCAAAGTATCTAGTAATAAACACTTGGTCTTAAAAAAATTTGCAAAATCATTTTCACTTAAAGTAAAGTCTGAAAATTTTTGCATATTATAATGATTTTTTTGGCAAAAATCTTTTAAAATCCCCTCAACCTCGCCAAAACGCTCCGGATGTCTTGGAGCGATAATTAATCTATCATTTTCTTCTAGTTTAATCTCATTAAGCAATAATAGTTCTTCATTTTCATGCGTACTAGCAAATATAACAACCCTAGCCTTAGGTTTTGAATAATTTTTCACTTGTTCTTGTTTTATATATGCTTTGATATTTTTATATGCTGCAACATTTTTAGCACCCAAACACTCTAACCTTTCTTTGTCTTTTTGACTTTGCGCAAACACAACATCAATATATTTAAAAATCAAACGATAAAAAAAGCTAAAACGCTTGTAGTTTTTTAAAGATCTATCACTAATCCTAGCATTTAATAAAATAACTTTTGCATTATAAAATTTAGCCATCAATACAAGCATAAGCCAAAGCTCTGCTTCAAAAATAATCAAAACTTTGCAAGGTTTCATCCAAAAAGGTATAAAAATTTCAAATGGTAAAAAATTTACTTTTTTAGAATGTCTTAAAGCTTCATTAAATCCGGTTTGCGTGATAGTTGAAATTTTACAAGTTGGAAAAAGTTTTATTAAGGGAACAATGCTTTTAATCTCCCCAAAGGAGCAAGCATGAAAATATATATCTCCTTGTTCTTGTTTTAAGTTTTTGTAAAGAAAAAATCTAGATTTTAAAGACGCTTTATATTTTTCTTTACAAAAACTTAAAATCAACAAAAAAGGAACTGCGATTACATATATAATCACAGCAAAAATGTAATAAAAAAAAATCAATTTTGATTTTCTTCTTTTTCTTTATATAAAATTCTTCCACAATGCGGACAAGTTACGATTTCATCACCTTTTAAAACTGCTAAATAAGTTTTATCATAAATTCTCATAAAACAGCCATAACAAGCATGTTTTTTCACAGGAACTACAGCACTATTTCCCGCCCATTTTCTAATTTTCTCATAAAAAGTTAAAACTTTTTGATTTATTTCGCCAACCAGCTTTACTTTTTTATCATAAATCTCTAATCTTTCTTTTTCAATATCAACTAATACAACTTTTGTTTGAGCATCTATTTGATCCACTTCATTTTCAAGTTCAGTTCTCTTAGTTTGCAATTCTTGTATAAATTTTTCTTTGTTTTCTAAAATTTTATCTAATCTTTCTATCTCTTCATTTGCTGCATCAAGTTGCTCTTTAGCTATATCTTCTTCGATTTTTAAAGCATTTGCTTCTTTTTCAGTTTTCACTGCAGCACTTTTTTTGGCTATTTCTTTAATTTTCACACCAAATTCTGCAATATGGTTATTGTTTTGTATTTTTTGATTTTCTATATCTTTAATATCTTTTTCAAAACCTGCAATTTCTTCTTCAGTTTTATCAAGCAAATTACGCTTTTCTTTTAAATCTTTTGTAGCATCTTCTACTTTATTTGCAAAACCATCTAACTCTTTATCAATTTGCGATAAAGCTATAAGTTGTTCTAAATATTTATTCATTGATTTTTTCCTTAAAAATATTGAAATGGATTTTTTGAAACTGATATTATAACTTCTAAATGAAATTTTTGCAAATCTTTTGCTAAAATTTCACCAAAGTATGACTCACTTTCATAGTGACCTATATCAATCAAATTGAGTTTATTATGATAACTTTCTAAGGCCTGATGATACTTAAAATCTCCACTTAAAAAACAATCTGCTTTTACACTAGAAATCAAATCTCCACCACTGCCTGTACATATTGCTAAAGTTTTTATTTTTTCTTGATGAGCATTAACAACCCTAATATGATTAAGTTTTAAACACTTTTTAACATGATCAACTAATGTATCTAATTGAAAATCTACATCACAATAGATCAAAAATTCATTTTGTTCTTTGATCTTAAAACCCAAAATTTCGCTAGTAAAATAAGTATTTAAATGACTTAAATCAAAATTTGTATGCATAGCAATCAAGGCTATATTTTTTTGTATCATTTTTGTAAGAAGATTTTGCGGATAAAGCACTCCACTTAAATTCTTCAAACCTTTAAAAATTAAAGGATGATGGACTATAAAAAGTGAATTTTCGCTTGCATTTTCAATTAAATGCATATCTACATCAAGCGCAAGATAAATCTTATTTACATCTTGATCGAAATTTCCAAGCAATAAACCACTATTGTCCCATGAACTTTGCGTATTAAATGGACTAATAGTATCTAAATAATCATAAATTTCTTTAATTTTCATCTAAACTTTCTTTATATACTAAAGCACAACTTTTAGATAATTCTCTAATTTTAAGCATAAAATCTTGTCTTTGAGTTACTGAAATAGCCCCTCTTGCATCAAGCAAGTTAAAAGTATGTGCTGCTAACATACAATAATCATATGCTGGTAAAGCAAGTTTTGCATCTAATGCATTTTTACACTCATTGTAAGCATTTTCAAATTGTACATTTAAAGTTTTTACATCACTTACTTCAAAATTATATTTACTAAATTCAAACTCGCCTTGCTTATGAACATCTTTATAGGTAATTTTTTCGCCGTTAAATTCATTCCAAACTATGTCATATACATTATCTACATCTTGTAAATACATTGCAAGTCTTTCCAAGCCATAAGTAATTTCAGCACTAACTAAATCTACGCTTATACCACCAACTTGTTGAAAATAAGTAAATTGTGTAACTTCCATACCATCAAGCCAAACTTCCCAGCCCAAACCCCAAGCACCTAAACTTGGACTTTCCCAATTATCTTCAACAAAACGAATATCATGTGATTTCAAATCAAAGCCTAAATTTTCTAAACTTTTTAAATATAATTCTTGGATATTATCAGGACTTGGTTTAATTAAAACTTGAAATTGATAATAAGCACCCAACCTATTAGGATTTTCACCATATCTTCCATCAGTTGGTCTTCTACTTGGTGCTACATAAGCAGCCGCCCAAGGTTTTTTACCTAAACTTCTTAAAAAAGTTGCCGGGTGAAAAGTCCCTGCACCTGCTGGAAAATCATAAGGTTGCATAATAGCACAACCTTGCTTTTGCCAAAATTCTTGTAAATTTAAAATCATTTGAGAAAAAGTCATTTTTCTTCCTTTAATTCTTCAGACTTCTCAGGCGAATTTGCATATAATTCCACTGTTTTATTCCACATCATTTTATATTTTCTTTTTAGAAATTCAACTTCATTGCGCGCATATTTAAGTTGCTCGTTAAGATTTTCTATAGTTTTTCTATCCTCATCATAAAGCTCTTGCATAGAATAAAGAGCATCTTTTAAAAATTTATTTTCACCCTTTAAAGCTTCTAAGGTTTCATCCTTAGCATCAAGAACTTTTTCATGTAAATTTAAAATAGTCCCTATAGTTTTTTCTACAAAACTTTCTCCTGCCAAGGTCATAGAATTTACCATAGCAGGTTGCTTTGAACTTGAAGGAACTACACTAAAAGTACCTTGATTAGCTTCTATATAAATTTTACCTTCTTCTTCTTTGAAATTTAAAGCACCATTTGCCATCATTCCTTTTACAACATCTTCGGATAAATGAACTAACTGACAAAATTCTTTTAATTCCAAGTAAGTTTGCATATACGCTCCTTAAAGAAAAACTTCGATTGTATTAGAATCTTGGATTAATTTTTCTTGTTGTTTTTGTCTATCTTCTAATAATTTTTGCGCTAAAGACTCATCTTCTATTGCTAAAATTTGCACTGCCAAATAAGCTGCATTAATAGCCCCTGCTTTACCTATAGCCACAGTTGCTACAGGAATTCCACTTGGCATTTGCACAGTAGAAAATAAAGAATCCATGCTAGCTAAATTACTTCCTGGCATAGGTATACCTAAAACAGGTTTTGTTGTATGTGCTGCAACAGCTCCTGCTAAATGAGCTGCCATACCCGCTGCAGCAATAAATACTTTTGCACCTTTTTCTTCAGCATTTTTGATGTATTCTTGGGTTCTTTGAGGACTTCTATGAGCTGAAGTGATCAAGACTTCATATTTTACATCAAATTTTTCCAAAATTCCTAAAGCTTCTTTTACTATATCATAATCACTCTTACTTCCCATCAATATGGAAACAAATTTCATTCAACACTCCTTCTTAAAAAGCTAAATTCTGGAAGTTTAAATGGCAAAGTAATTTCATTTTCATTACCACTATGAATTTCACTAAATTCTTTATTGTTTTTTGCTAATAATTGTTTAAACACTATGAAATTTTTTCCTTCATTTTCATATACTAAACCTAGTTTATTTTCCCCTAATTCTATATTAGAATCAACCGGAGCTAGAATTTCATATTCTTTGTTTAATTCTATCTTACCCTTACATTTAAAAAATTCACCATCTTCACTAATAGCATGCACTTGATGGGTTCCTTCTTCTATACTTGTATTATGATTTATTGAATCGGTTTTTTCATAAGCTCTTGAAACTAAATATCCATCTGTAAAACCTCTGTGTTTTAAAGTATGAATTTCTTTTTCATACTTAGCCGCATCAAAAGTATTTTGCAATACATCTTGCACTGCCATTTTATAAGTTCTTGTAGTCAAAGCTACATAATACTCGCTTTTCGTTCTTCCTTCTATTTTAAAAGCATGAATGCAACCTTCTTGCATAATTTTTTGAATATACGAGCTTAAATTTAAATCTTTAGAATTAAACACATGCGTGCCATTCTCATCTTCTTCAAGTCTAAAAAGTGTATTAGTTTCTGGGTTCTTTGCATAAAGTTCATAGTTAAATCTACAATCATTTGCACATGATCCACGATTACTCATGCGTCCACTTTGCACTGAGCTTATCAAACATCTGCCAGAATACGCAAAACACATAGAACCATGGACAAAACTTTCAAGTTCTATGTCACAATTATTTTTCAAATCTTTTGCATCTTTTAAACCAAGTTCCCTTGCTATAACAACACGCTTAGCTCCCATATCTTTATAAACTTGAGCGTCTAAGTAATTTAAAATATTAGCTTGGGTTGATACATGAAGATTGATTTCAGGTGCAAGCTCTTTAACCAAACGCATAGCACCTACAGAAGCTACTATAAAAGCATCGGGTTTCATTTCTTTTAATTTTAAAATATGCCTTTTCAAACCTTCAATTTGTGAGCTAAAATGAAATCCATTAATCGTTACATAAATTTTTTTTCCTTTTGCATGCGTGTACTCAATAGCTTCTTTAAAAGTTTCATAATTAAAATCTCTAGCAGTTCTTGCTCTTAATGAAAAATTACTCACACCTGCATAAACAGCATCAGCTCCATAAGCTAAAGCTATTTTTAATTTTGTAAAATTACCTGCAGGAGCTACTATTTCAGGAATAATCATTTTTTTCCTAAACTTGCGATTAATGCCTCAATATCATCATTACTTACAACATCTGCAGTTGTATCTCCTTCGATATGCACAGCAGATCCCACGCGTTTTTCATCATCAATTTTACCTTCAAACAAACTACTCATATATCTACTTAAAGCTCTCATAACATTAATAACACGCTCAATTTTTTGACGATGAATATCTTGATATTGCATAGCATCCATTGCCATCATAACTTCATCTTGTCCAGTTTGCAAACAACCTGTAATCTCATCTATGATATTTTTAGCATTGTTATTTATTTCAATAGCTTCTTTAAAGCTTACCACATTAGGAAATTTTGCATTTAATTTTTCAAAAATTTCTATATTTTTATTTAAAGCATCACTGATTACACAAAGATCACTCTCAGAATTTGCAAAAAAATCGTTAATAGCTTCTAATTTTTCCATCATCTCTGTGGCTTTTATTTCACTATCTCTTGTAACATCATCAAGTTGATGTACAACTTTATGTTCTTTACTAGGTGGTGGTGGTGGCCAAGCCATATCCGCTCTTGCTTTATAATCACCATTAATCATATCATTAACAATTTGCTTATTTTTTTCCTCATCTTCATAATCTGTATCTGGTTTTTCTTCTGCTTCTTCTACAGAATCAAGATCTAAGTCTTCAGTGCCATTCATTAAAGCATCTAATTCTTCTTGAGTCATTGTTACACCTTTTTTAATAAAAAAACTAATGCGAGATTATATTACAAAAAAATATAAATCAACATTAATTTTACCAATTAATTATTTTTTTACACAAAATAATCTTTTTTTTAATTTGATTATAAAAAAAATATTAATTTAAACTTAATTTAAAAAAAATATACTACAATCTATAAAATAAATTAAAAAACCCAAAAAATAAAAAGGAGAAAAAATGGGTAAATTTGTAAATAACATTGATGAGTTTTTTAGTTATTGTCAAGAACATGAAGTTTTATTTGTTGATTTTAGATTTACTGATATGATAGGCACTTGGCATCACATCACTTATAATATAAAAGCAATTGATGATAAAACCTTTGAAAACGGAATTCCTTTTGACGCAAGCTCTTTGCATGGTTGGCAGCCTATAGAAAAATCAGATATGATTTTAAAACCTGATGTGGAAAGTGCGTTTTTAGATCCTTTTACAGCTGATCCTACTATCATAGTAATTTGCGATGTATATGATATTTACAAAGATCAAATGTATGAAAAATGTCCAAGAAGTATTGCTAAAAAAGCAATGCAACACTTAAGCACAAGCAATATCGCTGATACTGCTTATTTTGGTCCTGAAAATGAATTTTTTATTTTTGATAATGTAAAAATAGTTGATTCTTCTCACTGTGCAAAATATGAAGTAGATACTGAAGAAGGTGAATGGAATGATAATAAAGATTTTACAGATAGTTACAATAGTGGACATCGCCCAAGAAATAAAGGTGGATATTTTCCTGTAAGTCCTATTGATTCTAGTGTGGATATTAGAGCTGAAATGGTACAAGTTTTAGAAAGAGTTGGTTTAAAAACTTTCGTACATCATCATGAAGTAGCACAAGGACAAGCTGAGATTGGTGTAGAATTTGGGAATTTAGTTGAAGCTGCTGATAATGTACAAATTTATAAATATGTAGTTAAAATGGTAGCACATTTAAATGGAAAAACAGCGACCTTTATGCCAAAACCACTCTATGGAGATAATGGAAGTGGTATGCATGTACATATGAGCCTTTGGAAAGATGGAGTAAATTTATTTTATGATAAAGAAGGATATGGAAAATTAAGTGAATATGCGATTAATTACATCGGTGGAATTTTAGCTAATGCAAGAAGTGTTGCCGCATTTACCAATCCTAGTTCAAATTCTTATAAAAGAATAGTTCCAGGTTTTGAAGCACCTTGCATACTAACTTATTCTTGCCAAAATCGCTCTGCAAGTTGTCGCGTGCCTTATGGTATTAATGAAAAAAGCGCAAGAGTTGAAATAAGATTTCCTGATAGCACTTCCAATCCTTACCTAGCTTTTACAAGCTTGCTTATGGCAGGACTTGATGGTATTAAAAATAAAACCATACCGGTAGGTCCTATGGATGAAAATTTATTTGCACTAACCCTAGATGAGATTAGAGAAAAAGGTATAGAGCAATTACCTCACACTTTAAGAGGATCTTTGGAAGCACTCATTAGAAAAAATGCCTTCTTAAAGCCTGTTATGAGTGATGTATTTATTGATGATTATCAACATATGAAATTTGAAACCCAAGTATGGCCTGTAGAAGCTAGACCAACTGCATATGAGTTTAAAACTTGCTATTCATGCTAATCTTGATGCTTTTTAGCATCAAGATTAAAATACTATTGTTTTATTATCATATATAAAAATCCTATCATCAAACACTAAATCCAAGGCCTTAGAAAAAACATTTTTTTCTACATTACGCCCTGCTTGTTGCATAGCTTGCCAAGAATATTCATGAGTAACTGGTATAACATCTTGGGTAATAATTGGCCCCTCATCTAAGTTATTATTTACAAAATGTGCTGTTGCGCCTATAATCTTTACCCCTCTTTCATAAGCTTGCTTATAAGGATTAGCTCCTATAAATGCAGGTAAAAAAGAATGATGGATATTAATAATCTTTCCCTCAAAATTCTCTACAAAAGATGGAGATAATATTCTCATATATTTTGCTAAAACAATATAATCAAACTCATATTGTTTTAAACACTCTAGTAGTTTTTTTTCATGCTCTTGTCTGCTTAAATCCTGTGCTAAAATAGTATGAAAAGGTATGTTAAATTTATCCACTAAAGGTTTTAATACATCATAATTTGCAATAACTGCCTTAATATTTGCATTAAATTCTCCACTAAATTGACGGATAAGTAACTCACCTAAACAATGAGTTTCTTTAGTAGCTAAAACAATAATATCTTTTTTTCTCTTTGAAGTAATTTCAATTTGTGCATTATCAGGAAGCATAGCTTCAAGCGTTCCTTTAAAAGCTTTTATATCAAGCTCACCTTCTAAATGCGCCCTAAAGAAAAAACGATTTTCTCCAACAAATTCATCATTTTTTATAATATTGATTCTATATTTAAAAATAACATCTGAAATTCTATAAATCAATCCTTTTTCATCGCTGCATGAAATTTTTAAAATATACTCATTCATTTTTACTCCTTTATATAGTTTTTTAATTCTTGTAATTTTCTTTTTTCAAGTTCAATTCCAAGTTCTTTCCCGCTAAATCCTTCCTTTAGTAAGTCATTGGCGCTAATTTTACTTTCAAAAGCATGATAGTATAAATTTATTTTTTTTGCTTGTGTTATACGCTCATTATTCCAAAGTCCAAGCCATTTGCAAAGTGGTATTTTTAAAGCAATTTTAGCTAAATTAAAATCATCAATTTTACCTAAAATAAATTCTTGTTCACATTTTTTTAAAAGCTCTTTTTTTAATTTTGTTTTTTTAAAAAATTCCTCTTTATTTATATGAAAAAAATTCAAATACAAATACAAAAACAAAGCCTCATCACAAATTAACTTTTGGCTATACTCTAAAAGTCTCTCAAATTCTTTATTACAACTTTGATAAAAAAAGATTTTTTCTTCTAAATTTAAAATTTTAAAATACTCATAAGCTTTATTCAGTCTTGAAGTTTTAAAAATTTTATAAAGTTCATTATTAATACGCTCTTTAGATAAATCGTTTATATCCATAGTTTGCATTAATTTTAAACTTTCTTTTGCAATTGTTAAATCAAACCTACATGCAAAAGAAATTCCACGAAGCACTCTTAAACTATCTTCAATAAAACTTTTATCATCAATATGTCTTATAATCTTTGCTTGCAAATCTTGCAAACCATTAAAAAAATCCAAAAATTCAAAATCAAAAATATTTACCATCAATGCATTAATGGTAAAATCTCTTCTTCTTGCTCCTTCTTGCTCATTATTACAAACTTTAACTTCAAAACCTCTATGGCCTGTAAAAATTTTATTTTCATAGCGTGCTAGAGCTAAATCAAATTTTTTATATTTATATACAAAAAAACTTTTTCCTACTCCATTTGCACCAAGTTTTTGCATAAGCTCATCAAAAAGCATAGGCTCAATATCATAAATTTCTATATCATAATCATCACTAGATAAATCTAAAAAAGAATTCCTTACACAACCGCCTACTAAATAAACCCTTTGTGTGTAAGGCTTAAGTATATTCTTAATTCTTAAAAAATCTTGGTCATTTTTTAAGTCTATCTTCAATCTTTGCAAGTAAAAACTCTAAAAAAGTAATGGTCATATCTAGTCTTTTTTCCATATGCTCATCTTTGGTATTTTTTAATCCTTCAAATAAAACCAAAATACGCTCTCTAAGATTTTTCAAGAAAAATTCTTCATTATTTATAATGCTTTCTTCTTTTTCTTCTAAAGCTTCAACCTTAATAGCGACATTTTGTTTATCATCTTTTACTTTTACTTCTAAATCATCTAGTTCTTGGATTAGCTCTTGTGCAACCTTACTAATTTCTTCTTTGATTTTTTTCTCTTGAGTATTAACATTTTTTTCTTGAGTAATTTCTTCTACCATAGGGGTAAATTCATCGTTTTTATTTTTTTTATTATCTAACTCTGAATTAACTTCACTAATAGCCATTTTTGCTAAATCTTCTATATTCATAGTTTTATCAACCACCTTTTAAATTCATTAATTTCTTCTTCACTTTTCATATTGACAAAAAAATCAAGCATATCATAATTTAAATCTTCATGATTAGAACGCAAGCCACTCAAACGCCTTATAGCATCAATGGCATTTTTATTTTGCGGATCTTGTTTTAATATATTTTTATAAATCTCCAAAGCCTCATCTTTTAAGCCTTGTGCTTCATAAATAGAAGCCTCTGTTACTGTATATCGCATTATTAACTCACAAAAATAAAATCCTAAAATTCTAACAAAAAAGGCTTTAATTTATTTTTAATTTTCACTTAATCACAGGAGCCTTATATGCCAAAAATACAAAAATGTTAAGTATTATAGCTACTATAATAAGCATAATAAAGCCTGAAGTGAAATTTCTAAAATTATCATGAAGCATGCCTATAATCCAAGGTGATTGAGCAGCTATTAAATACCCTATACCTTGTGACATAGCAGAAAGTTTAGCCGCTATGATAGAATTTGAGCTTTTGATAGCAATAAATAATAGCGAAATTGTAAAAACTCCACTAGAAGCAAAACCTAAAAAAATAGCCGCTAAAAACAAAATCGCTTTTACTTTAAAAAGAAAAATCATCATAAAACTTAAAAAATACAAAAACCCTAACATCACTATAGCAAAACTTTTAGCACGAGATCTAAGCTTTCCTAAAATGATAGGTAGTAAAAATGCCACGGGCATTCCTATGATTTGAGATAATAATAAAACATTAGAACCAAAGTCAATTCCAAAGCCCTTTTCACTAATCATCACACTAAGCCATGCAAAAAGACTATAAGATAAAAAACTTTGTAATCCCATTACAATAGTAACTTTCCAGGCTGTTAAGTTTAAAAAGATATTTACTTTATTAATATTTTTCTTTTTAGGGCGTAATAATCTTTTATTTTTCAAATGCGGAAAATAAAAAATCAAAGCAATTAAAGCCAATATAGCCCAAAAAAACATAGCTTGAGGTACATCAAAAAAATTAAGCAAAGGAAGCGATAAGGCCACGCCAGCAATTGAAGATAAGCCTATAATTGATCCATATAAACCCATTATCTTATAAGTATTTTTAGAAAATTTTTCTTTTACAAAAGAAGGTAATAAAACATTAGCTATTGCAATGCCTGCTCCTATCAAAAAAACCCCAGAAAATAAACCTATAGTTCCTCCATAACTTCTAATAACTTCTCCAAAGACAATCAAAATTAAGGCAAAAAACAAAGCTTTAATTTGTGAAAAATACGCTACAAAAAACGATATAAGACCAAAAGCTATTAAAGGTAAGGTTGTTAGCATACCTGCTAAAGTGGAATTGATATTGTAATATTCTTGAATATGTTCTACCATAGGACCTATGGAAGTTATAGGTGCTCTTAAATTTAAAGCAAGAGTAATCACAACTAAAATATTAATCCAAAAGAATTTTTTATATGAAATTTGTGTGTACATGATTATTTTTGATTTAATATATTTTCAAGATATCTTTGTTTATCAGAATCGGTATTTTTTTGCACTACTTGTTTTTTTTCTTTTACAACTTCATTCTCTTTGGAAAAATAAAAGTGATCAATGATAAAAATAGAAGAAATAATCACAATTAAAGGAATTAAAAAAATCATAATCAATACTTTCTAAAAACATTACCATAGTATTCTAAATTATCTTTTTTTAAATTTTCATCAAAAGTATTTGCCTCAAAATTTGCTTTTAAAATTTTTTCTCTTTCTTCATCCAAATCTTGATACGAAAATACCATATTAATACTTATCACCCCATCAAGCTGTTCTAATTGTTTATATGCTTTTAACTCATCATCTAAATTTTCACTTTCTATTACCACTATAATTTTTTCTTCTTGAGCTAATTCCACACTACAACATGGTGTTTGTTGAATTTGCTCTTTAAGTTTTTCTAATTTTTCCTCTTTAGTTAAAATCAATACACTAGAAAGATTCATCTATACTCCAAAATATAATTTTATCTTCATAACCAGCACTAATAAATTCATGCTTGTTTAAAAATATAAGATATTCTAGCAAAAAATCTTTATTTTGGAATTTTTTTATTGTTTTTAAATTTTTAGTATCTATAAGCTCTATAATATTTTTTTCATTATCTCCAAAAACCGCTATAGAACCACTTTTATTTAGACTACAAGCATATATTAAAAAGTCTCTTTCTATGCTTTTTTCTTGATCATTTCGCACTATGCCTAATTTTCTATCAGTGCTACAACTTGTAATAATTGCATTTTTAAAATCAAGTTGATAAATATTATCTTTATGAAGATTTTTATAACTTTTTATTTTTTGCCACTTTTTCACATCAAAAAGTACTATTTCACCACTTTCAAAACCTGCTACTAATTGAGTTTTTGCCTCATTTAAAACCACATCACTTAAACTTGAGTTAGAGAAAGTAAAATTTTTTATAATATTTTTTGTTTTTAAATCAAAAAGCTCTATATTAGAACCTAGCAAGGCTAATAAAATAGTATCATCATCTAAAAACAAAGCTTTTTTTACTCCATCACTTAAAAGCTTATAGTTGCAAAGTTGTTTATTTTTATAAATACTAAGCCTTTTACTACCAAAATCACCTTCACTTAAAATCAAAATAGCCCCATTTAAGTAATCAATACTATAAATTCTAGGGCTAAGATTTTCTTCGTAAAAATTTTTAATCTTATCAAGTTGAGTGATTTTTTGCATTTTTTTGTCTTTAATAAAGTACTGATTTAATTCTCCATTATCAAGTCCTATAAGCAAACTACTATCAACAAGTTTTAAGGCATTTAAATTTGAATCAAGTTTAAGCTCATAACTAAATACATATACACTCATTAGTAAGATTAAAAATATTTTTTTCATAGTTTTATTTTACGCCTTCATTTAAAACATCTAAAAGATTAGATTTTTTCTTTAGTTCCTCATTTTTAAATTTAGCTTCAAAACTATTTCCTACTAAAGGTTTTGCATCGCTTTGTGGCACATGGCATTGTGTACAATTAAACCTTGCATCACTTATCATATCTTTAGTAGATTTGTTTTTTCTTAAGTCAAAATAATGGCTACTTGGAAGCGGAGTGGCTCCAACATCTTTAGCTATAGCTTTATCATGACAGCTTAAACAAATATTATTATCCTTAGTAATTGGAAGCATATCCTCTAAAGTATGTGGAATTAATGGCGGAGCATTTTCAAATGATCTCTCAATTAAAACAGATTCTCCAGCCATTGCTTGAGAATACTTTGCATCCAATAACTCTACATTTTCACTTTCTAAACTTGTTTTTCTTAAACCTATATCTTTTGAATCAACACTTTTAACAGCAAGTCCGCAAGCACTTATTAAAACAGCTGCTGCTAAGGATAAAAAGATTTTATTTTTCATTTTCTCTCCTTAAATTTATTATACTAAAACCTAAAGCATCATCACCGCAAACATCAATACATTTTCCACATCTTATACACTCACCTGATTTTACATCTTGATTTTCTTTACCTATCATCCAAAGCACTTGCTTTTCAGGACATACTCCAAGGCATTTATAACACTTAGTGCATTTTTGTAAGTTATATCTTACTTTTAGTAATGAAAAATACGAACTTAAAGCCCAAAAAGCTCCTAAAGGACAAAAATGCGAGCAAGTAAATCTTGGACTAAAAAATGTATCTATACAAAAAACAATCAAAGCTACAAAAAGCCAAGAAACACCGCCGAAAATAATTCCTCTTTGGATTATTCCTATATAAGAAAATTCCTCAAAAACAGGAAAGGAAAAAAGAAAAGAAAAAATCAAAACAAAAGCCAAAACATAATAACGCAAATTTTTATTTACATTAAAAATCCTTGCTTGATTAAAACCTAATTTACTTCTAATAAAATAAGCAAAATCAGTAATGATATTTACAGGACAAACCCAAGCACAAAACGCTCTTCCAGCAAAAATAGCATAAAATAAAAATACTATCAAAGCACCACTTAAAGCCATTAAATCTACTTGCAAACTTGCTAACACAAGTTGAATAAATGCAAAAGGATCACTTAAGGGCACCGAAGAAAATAAAACTGAAGAGCTTAAATTTCCTTTTAATATAAAATTAAATACACCAAAAGAAAAAAAAGTTAAGATAGACAATTGCACTATTCTTCTTAAAATAAGATATTTCATAACAATTCTCCATCATTAAGATAATCTTTAGCCTTGTTTTTATTGAAATTTTTATCTGTGTTTACATCTTGCAAGCGTTTTTCATCTTTTTCATCCCAACCTTTGATGTAATTATCCCCAGCTTTTCCCAAGACAAATTCTCTAGGTAAAACTCTAATAGCAGCTTTTTGCGTTATACAGGCTTTCTCACAAATCCCACATCCCACGCATACTTCATGATCTACTACGGGTAATAAAAATGCGTGCTTTGCAGTTCTTTCATTGCGTTTTATTTCAAGCTTTAATGCCTTATCTATCAATGGACAGGCTCTATAACAAGCATCACATTGAATTCCCCAATAAGCAACACAACTTGCGCTATCAATTATAGCTATACCCATTTTTGTTTTATAAATTCCATCATTTTGCTCTAAATATTTATGATCTAGCGCATTTGTAGGACAATCTCTTATACAAGGTATATCCTCGCACAATCTACAAGGATTTTCTCTTGCTATAAAAAAAGGTGTGCCATTTTTAGCACTATTTTCTAAATTTGCTAGTTTTAAAACATCATAAGGACAAGCTTTTACACAAAGTCCACATCGTATACATTTTGATAAAAATTCTTTTTCATCATCTGCCCCAGGAGGTCTTAAAAAATACTCCTGATTTGAGCTAAATGCTAAACTTGCTAAAAATGCACTTCCGCTTCCTATACATAAAAGCTTAAAAGTAAAGGCTAAAAATTCTCTTCTATTTTTCATTTTTATGCTTTAGTAATTTTTACGGCACATTTTTTAAAATCTGTTTGATTAGACAATGGGCAAGTTGCATCTAATGTAACTTTGTTTATATATACATTTTCATCAAACCAAGGCACATACACAAGCCCTTTAGATGGTTTATTTCTACCACGAAAATCTACTCTAGCTTTTACTTTACCACGGCGTGATTGTACCCATACGATATCACCTTGATTAATTTTCATTGTCCTAGCATCATCTTCATTCATATAACAAAGTGCTTCAGGTACTGCACGGAAAAGCTCAGGAACTCTCATAGTCATAGTTCCACTATGCCAATGCTCTAAAACCCTACCAGTACATAACCAAAATGGATACTCTTCACTCGGTCTTTCAGGAGCTTTCATAAATGGTCTAAAGAAAATTTTCACTTTGTTTTTCAAGCTATATTTTTCTTTAGTCTGCGGAGCCAGTAAATCTCCTTTTGGCAGTTCTTTAGCGAATTCACCATAAAATGCAAAATCTGAATTTGGAGCTGCTTTTTTAGCATAATAATCAAATTTAGTATTAAATCTCCATTGTGTTTCTTTACCATTTACCACAGGCCATCTTAAACCTCTTACTTTATGATAAGTATCAAAATCCGCTAAATCATGCCCATGACCTAAACCAAATTTGCGGTATTCTTCCCAAAGGTATTTTTGCACAAAAAAGCCATAACCTTCAAATTCTTTACCATCACTACCTATAATTTTTCTTTCATCGCCATTAACATCACTATTATCAAATCCTTTTGCAATAGAATCGTTTGCTTTGAAAGATTTTGCTTCTTTGTTTGCAAATAATACATCATATAAAGTATCATCTTCACTATAACCCATAGCTTTAGCTTCTTCTAAAACACTTGGCAGAGTAAGTTTATCATTTACCTTAGTTTCACCCCAAACTTCTTTTAATTTAAAGCGTTTTGCAAATTCCATAATTTGCCAAGTATCACTCATAGCCTCACCTACAGGCAGCACTTGCTGTTTCCAGTGTTGAGTTCTTCTTTCAGCATTACCATAAGCACCCCATTTTTCATAAATCATAGCACTTGGTAAAATTAAATCTGCCACCTTAGCACTAATTCCTGGGTAGCAATCACTCACAACGATAAAATTATCCATTTCTCTAGCCGCTGCTATCCAGTGATTTGCATTAGCAGTGTTTTGCCAAGGATTATTTACTTGCACCCAAGCAAATTTGATATTTCCATCTTCTAAATCTCTCATGATTTTTAAGTATGGAGCACCTGGTTTAGGATTGATTGTTTTTGCCGGAACTTTCCAAATTTTTTCGCTAATTTCTCTGTGTTTAGGATTTGCAACGACCATATCAGCAGGTAAACGATGCGAAAAAGTCCCTACTTCTCTTGCGGTTCCACAAGCACTTGGTTGCCCTGTCAATGAAAACGCACCGCTACCTGGCTTAGCTTGTTTACCAAGTAAGAAATGCACCATATAAGCTTGTTCATTCACCCAAGTACCTCTTGTGTGTTGATTAAAGCCCATAGTCCAAAAACTTACAACTTTTCTATTTTTTTCTATATATAAATTTGCTAATTCTTGAAGTTTTTTCTTAAATTCTTCAATGCTTTCATCTTCATTACCTTTAGCAACTTTAGCAACATAATCAAGCGTATAAGGCTCTAATGCTTTTTTGAAATCTTCAAATGAAATTTCCCAATGTGCATCAGGAGCACTTTGGTGTTTCATTTCAAATTTATCACCTGCTTTTACTCCTAAATAAGCCAAAGATACCGCTTCTTCTTCATCTACAATAATAGCATTTTGTTTTGCTACTGTATCTTTCTCACTTGCTTTAAATTTAGGATGGTTTGGATTATTTCTCATTCCATAACCAATATCAGCATAGCCTGTTGTAAAGATACAATGTTTTTCAATAAATTCTTTATCCATAGCTTCAGGATGATTATAAACAATCTCTCTAGCGATATAATTCCAAATAGCTAAATCAGTATTTGGCTTGAAGATGATTTCAGTATCTGCTATATGAGAAGTTCTATTAGAAAAAGTAGATAAATTTACAATTTTGACTTTATCTAAATTACTTAATTTTCTATCACTTACCCTTGACCATAAAATCGGATGCATTTCTGCCATATTTGCACCCCAAGTAATAATAGTATCAGTAAGCTCTATATCATCATAACAGCCAGAAGGCTCATCAACTCCAAAAGTTTGCATAAAGCCAACAACTGCACTAGCCATACAATGGCGTGCATTTGGGTCTATATTGTTTGATCTAAAACCAGCTTTTACTAATTTTGCAGCAGCATATCCTTCTTGTATAGTATATTGACCGCTTGCAAAAATTCCAATTCCTTCAACACCTTTTTCTTTGTAAGCTTTTTTAAATTGTTTTTCCATTTCATCAAAGGCTCTTTGCCAAGAAACTTGTTGAAATTTTCCATTTTTATCAAACTCACCTTTTGCATTTACGCGAAGTAAAGGTGTTACTAAGCGATCTTCTCCATACATAATTTTTGCATTAAAATAACCTTTAATACAATTTAATCCACGATTTACAGGAGCTGCTGGATCTCCTTTTACAGCAACAATTTTACCATCTAAACTTGCAACTAAAATTCCACAGCCTGTACCACAAAATCTACAAACAGCCTTATCCCAACGCCATTTATTCTCAGTATTAGCAAGTACACTACTTGGAACACTAAGACCTGCAACACCACAAGCACTAGCAATAGCGGTGTTTTTAATGAAGTCTCTTCTGTTCATTATATCCCTCGTTATTGTTTATTCAATGTATTTTAATACATCTAAAAAATATTACTACATTAATGATAAAATTTAAATTATAAAAAAGAATATTTTATAAGTATTTATAAATAGGAGTTTTTTAGTATATTTTTAAATATTTTTACATATTATAAACGCTAGTTAATTCTAGCGTTTTAATTGATTTACAATTCCAAGCATATCATCACTTGTGGTGATTGCTTTTGAGCCTGCTTCGTAAGCTCTTTGTCCTGTAATAAGATCAGTCATTTCCTCTACAAGTTGAACATTACTAAGCTCCACAAAGCCGTGTTTGATGACAGAAAAACCGTTCTCGCCTGCTATACCTGCAATAGGCGCCCCACTTGCATCAGTTTCTACTAAAAGATTATCCCCTAAAGCATGTAAACCTGCAGGATTGATAAAATTTACAAGTTCAATTTGTCCTATTTGAGTTTCAGCTGTATTTCCTGGCTGCATTACTGAAACTGTCCCATCGCTTGCAACATTTATAGCAATAGCATCTTCAGGTATAGTCATTTCCGGTAAAAGTCTATAACCATCTGAATTTACTATGTTTCCTTCAGCATCTTTAGTAAATTGACCATTTCTAGTATAAGCTATAGTTCCATCAGGCATTTGAATTTGGAAAAAGCCATTATTACCAGCAATTGCCATATCAAGACCTGAAGTTGATGTTTGTTTTAAACTACCTTCACTAAAAATTTTACTTACAGCTGTTACTCTTGCTCCAAGCCCTACTTCAATGCCGCTTGGATGTTTTGTGGTGCTTGAGGTTGAAGTTCCTGCATATTTCATCGTTTGATACATCAAATCTGCAAATTCTGCACGCGATTTTTTATAACCTACTGTATTAACATTTGAAATATTATTTGAAGTCACATCAATTTGTGTTTGTTGCGATACCATCCCTGATGCTGCTGTGTATAATGATCTTAACATTTTTCTATCCTTAGTTTTATTTAGTACTTGCTAATTTATTAATAGCTTCTTGATTTAAATCATCCATATGAGATGTCATAACTTTTTGATACATCTCAACCATTCTATTTGCCTCAATTAATCCTACCATTTCTGTAACTGGATTAACATTTGATCCTTGAGTAAAACCTTGCTTAATGGCATTTGAATTTGATAAATCTCTAATCTTGTTTAAATTATCAATTTTATACATATTATCGCCATCTTTTTGCAAATCTCTTAAATCATCAACTTGTGCTACAAATAATCTTGCAATATTTTGATTAGCTGCACTGATAATTCCATTTTTATCCACATTAATAAAAGAAGTAGAATCTCCTATGCGGATGCCATCATTTTCGGGATTATTAAAATAATCACTGCTTAAAACTCTGTATCCTTGACGGTTTACCAAATAACCCTCATCATCAAGTTGGAAATTTCCATCTTGACTTAATCTTATTTCACCATTATTTGTTTTAATCAAGTAAAAAGTATCTTCGCGAGTAAGAGCTAAATCCAAAGGATTATGCGTCATTTTCATAGAACCTACGCTAAAATTTGTATAGACATGATTAACCTGCGGAACTCTATCTATAGTTGTATTAACAAATCTTGCAGCATCTCTTGTGTGATTTTGTATAGGTAACTCATCTTGAGTTTCTTTAAAAATCCTTTTAAAATCTGCAATAACAACATTATCTCTTTTATAGCCACTTGTATTTACATTTGCTAGATTGTTAGTTACAACATCTAAGCGATTAAATTGCGTAACCATAGCACCGGTGGCTTGATAATACCCATTTTGCATTATTTTTCCTAACTAAAATCTTAATTTTTCACTAACAAAGCAAAAGTCGTTCCAAAATATTTTTATTTGTTTTTAATTAATTTTTAGGCATAATATTTAGTTTTACACTCATTACTTAAATACAAGGGGTATCCATGGCTAATGAAACTAATGTTTTAGAAGAACTTTTCAAAGAAAATTCTAAAGATTATATCACATATGAAAAACTTGTCAAGTATTTTGCAAAGCTTCCAAACGCAACAAGTGCAAAAAAAATCCGTGATCTAATGGATAAATATAAAGTAGAATTAATCTCTTCAGCTGAAATTGCCAAAAAAAGAAATTTAGAAGAAGCAAAAAAGCTACAAGAGGAAAAACAAAAATTACAAGATACAAGTTTGGAAAATGAATTTGATTTAGCCAATGAAAATGATTTACTTGAGTGGAGCAGATCAGACTCTCCTGTAAGAATGTATTTAAGAGAAATGGGACAAATTGCTCTTTTAAATAAAGATGAAGAAATTGAAATTTCTAAAAAGATTGAGCTAGGCGAAGACATTATCATCGATGCTTTTTGTTCTGTGCCTTATTTGATTGATTTTATACTTGACTATAAAGAACCTTTAATTAATAGAGAAAGAAGAGTGAAAGAGCTTTTTAAAAGCTTTGAGGATGATGATAAAAGCGATGATGATAAAAGCGATGAAGAAATAGACTCTGAAGAAGAAAATGAAAATGAGGAAAATGAAAATTCTAATGAAAAAAAACCTAAAAAAACAAATAAAAAAGAAGATGAAAGAACTCTAAAAGTCATAGAAAGCTTTAAAGCATTAGAAAAAGCAAAAAAAGAATGGTTAAAAACTATATCTACTATTAATGCAGAAAAAAATGATGATGAACTATTAGATAAACTCATAATTGCTTTTAAGAAAAATATACTAAAAGAAAAACTAATGGATCTAGGTCCAACATCAAAACTTATTTCTGAAATAGTAAAATCTATGGAAACAGCATTAAAAAGTGATGAGGAATTTGATAAAGAATTAAAACGCTTGGAGTATCGCTTACCGATGTTTTCAGAAGAATTAAAACAAAGACACCAAGATATTTTAAAAGATATTACCAAACTTAGCAAAGAAGAAATAGCCGAGCGTGCTTTAGAAACTACCATGGTAAGCACTTATATGGAGATTAAAAAACTTATTCAAACTAAAGAAGCTAGTCAAAATTCTTTTGATTTAGAAAAAGATCAATTAAAAGAAATTCTAGAGCAAATCAAACGCGGTAAAAAAATATCTGATGAGGCTAAAACTAGAATGGCAAAATCAAATTTACGCTTAGTTGTAAGCATTGCCAAAAGATATACTAACCGCGGATTACCATTTTTAGATTTAATCCAAGAAGGCAACATAGGCTTAATGAAAGCGGTAGATAAATTTGAATACAAACGCGGTTATAAGTTTTCAACCTATGCAACTTGGTGGATTAGACAAGCTATTTCAAGAGCAATTGCCGATCAAGCAAGAACTATAAGAATTCCTATTCATATGATAGAAACTATCAATCAAATCAATAAAATCATTCGCGAGTATTTGCAAAAAGAAGGTAAAGAACCGGATGTAAGTATTATTGCAAAAGAAGTAGGACTTAGTATAGATAAAGTAAAACAAGTTATTAAAATTACTAAAGAACCAATTTCCCTAGAAGCACCTATTAGCAACGAGGATGATGGTAAATTTGGAGATTTTGTAGAAGATAGAACCTCAATTTCACCTATGGATCACATCTTAAAAGATGATTTAAAAGAACAAATTGATGAAGTTTTAGATCAGCTTAATGATAGAGAAAAGGCTGTTATTAGAATGCGTTTTGGCTTAATGGATGATGAAAGTGATAGAACTTTAGAAGAAATCGGTAAAGAATTAAATGTCACAAGAGAAAGAGTAAGACAAATAGAAAGCTCAGCTATAAAAAAACTTAAACACCCAAAAGTTGGTAGAAAACTTAAAAACTACATAGAAGGTTGGAAATAATCCTTGCTAAAAAAGCAAGGATTAGCTATCCCTAAAAAGCTTCGTTGCTAAGTGCGTCGCCCTACTGTGATCAGTATCTTTTTTCAAGGTATTAAAAATTCTACTAATATACTCTTCTAAAGTTTGTTGAGAATTGTTGATTTTTTCTGTCTCATTTAAAATAACCTTACGATATCTTCCCTCGCTGTCTAACTCATAAGCTGAATCATTGTCGCTTAATTGTAGTTTTAAAATTTGAGCCAATTTTGCACGAGAATGCTCATCAAAAATAGGAGTCATTAATTCTAGTCTTCTTTCTAAATTCCTTGGCATCCAATCAGCGCTTGAAATAAAATAATTTGGTGTTGTATGTTTAAAATATAAAATTCTAGCATGCTCTAAATATTTTCCCACTATACTTCTAACTCTTATATTTTCACTATATCCTTTTACTCCAGGTCTTAAACAACAAATTCCACGCACAATAAGATCTATTTTAACACCTTTATTTGAAGCTTCATACAAAGCTTTAATCACATCACCATCTACCAAAGCATTCATTTTGGCTATGATTACTCCATCTTTTCCATAGCTTGCTTCAGTGGCTATCATATCTAAAATTCTTTCTTTGATTTGCTTTGGACTCATTGATAAAGTCTTTAAACGACGACTTTTACTATATCCTGAAAGTATGTGAAAAAAAGTTGTAGTATCTTGAGAATATTCTTCTTTTGAAGTAAAATAACTCACATCAGTATAAATTTTAGCTGAACTTGCATTGTAATTACCCGTACTTAAATGATTATAAATTTTTAATTTATCCCCTTCTTTTCTAATCACTTGAGCTACTTTTGCATGCACTTTAAAACCAGTGATTCCATATACCACATGAGCCCCTGCATTTTCTAATGATTTTGCCCAATGCAAGTTATTTTCCTCATCAAAACGCGCTTTTAATTCTACCATTACAGTAACTTGTTTGCCATCGCTTGCTGCATCAATTAAAGCTTGAACTATATTTGAATTTTTTTCTACTCTATAAAGAGTCATTCTTATAGAAACAACCTTAGGATCTTTGCTTGCCTCTTTGATAAATTGATATACAGGCTCAAAACTCTCATAAGGCTGTATAGCCAAAATATCTTGTTTATCTATTGCACTAAATATAGATACATTATCCCCAAAAGGTGGTAAAATTTTTGGTGTATACATAGGATTTAGCAAATGTGTAAATTCTTTGTTGGAAATGATTTGCCATAATGAAGCTAAATTTAAAAGTATATTATACTCATAAATATCTTTATGAAAAATATTCATATGAGAACTTAAAAATTCAATCAACTGCTCATCTGCGCCTTTTTCTATTTGCAAGCGTATAAAAGCACCTTTTCTACGAAGTTTTAAACCCTGCTCTAAAATCAACATAAAATCATCAGCTTCTTCTTCTTCTATTTCCATATCTGCATTTCTAGTTACTCTAAAAGCAGCAGAAGATAAGAGCTTATAGCCAGGAAAAATATGCTCAGTATGATAGCGTACTATACTTTCTATAGGCACATAAATATTAGAACTTACTTGATAAAATCTTGGTAAAACCCTAGGTATGCGTATCATGCCAAATTTTAAAAGTTCAGGGTGCATAGGATCACAAAGTTTTACCGCTAAAGAAAATGAAAGGTTATTTAAATGCGGAAAAGGATGAGTTGCATCAACTGCAATAGGCACTATCACAGGAAAAATATTAGAAAAAAAATGCTCATTACATTGCTGTTTTAAATCCTCATCAAGTTCTTCGTATGAGCGAATAAATAAATTTTCTTTTTCTAAATCTTGGGTAATTTTAGTAAAATACTGCTCTACTACATATTTTTCTTCATGTAGATAATTTCTAATAGCTTTAAGTTGCGCAAGAGGAGTCATTTCATCATTGCTTGTTGTGCTTATTCCTGCCACAAAAAGTTGTTTTAATCCAGCCACTCTTATCATATAAAACTCATCTAAATTTGTACAGTATATAGCAATAAATTTAAGTTTTTCAAGCAAAGGAAGATCTTTAGAGCATTGATCTAAAACACGAGAATTAAACGCAAGCCAAGAAAGTTCTCTGTTAATATACATTGATGGTTGAATTTGCATGATATACCTACCTTTATTTCTAGATATTTATATTTTAGTATTTCTTTCATTAAAATTTATTTTATTTGTATAATAGTAAATATAATTATATAAAAAAATAATACTTTTTTTATCTTATTAAAAAAATAATAAATGATTAATAAATATATATTTACTTTTTTGCCTTTATGGTGTTATATAATTATACACAAGTTCTTGTAACTTAAACTTCATTCAAAGGAGAGACTTTGAAAAAAGCAAACTCAAAACTTTTTGCTGTTTTCCTCTTCTTACTTGTAATTTTAGCAGGAGTTGGAATGTATACTTTCCATAATGCTAAGGGCACTTCTTATTTTAGCGATGCTAGTGAAAGCTGTAATAATTGCCATATTATGAACGAGGTTTATAATGATTATTTAAAAGCTTCGCACTCTAAAGAAGTTGATGGTAAACCAAGAGCAACCTGTAATGATTGCCATTTGCCACATAGCTTTTTTGAAAAATGGATTGCTAAAGCTCAAAGTGGCTTAGGACATGCTTATGCATTTACTTTCAAACTAGATTCTTTACCTACACATTTGAGTGCAAATGCAAAAAGTAAAGAAATAGTCCAAAATAACTGTATAGAATGTCACAAAGAAATTGCGAGTAACACTATCAACCCTACCCTAGATCCACATAAAGATAATGCTTTAAGTTGTGTATCTTGCCACCAAGGTGTTGGTCATAAGAGAGGATTTTAAATGAAAGGAGTATTTAATGAATAACAAAGGCATTTTATATAGTGCTATAAGTGCTACTATAGTAGCTATTGCAGGTGTATTATGGCTTAATCAGGACATTACAGCTAAAACAAATGATTCAGTAGGTGGGATCATTTCACAAGAAATTGTAAAACTTGGTGATGAAAATCCTACTTTTGATTACTGGGGAAAGAACTTCCCTGATTATTTAGACATGCACACAGCAGTAGAAAAACAAACACCTAATGCAACAGAATTTGGTGGAAATTTAGCTTATTCAAAGCTTATTCGCTATCCACAACTAACTGTTCTTTGGGCAGGTTATCCATTTAGCATTGATGCAAATGAAGAAAGAGGACACTTTTGGGTTCAAGTAGATCAAATGGATACAGCTAGAAATAATAAAGATTTCTTAAATGCACATGGTTTTACAGGATTTGGCGGTCAACCAACAGCTTGTATGAACTGCCATAGCGGATGGACTCCATGGCTTTTAAACAACACTGCAAAAGGCGATTGGGTAGCATTTAACTCTGCAAAATATTGGACTATGGTTAAAACTATCCCAGCTGTAAATGGAGCTAAAGAAAACTCACCTGAACACAGCGGACCTCATGGTGGAAAAAGAATGGGTGTAACATGCGCAGATTGCCACAACCCAACAGATATGAGTTTAAGACTTACAAGACCAGCTTTAATTAAAGCATTAATTTCAAGAGGTTATGAAGCAGACGAAAAACAAGGCATTAAAGCTTCAAGAAGCGAAATGAGAACTTTAGTATGCTCTCAATGTCATGTTGAATACTACTTCAAACCAACAGGCACTAAAGTGAAAACTATAGGCGAAAGTATTGCTAATGATAGTTCTAAAAAATGGTGGAATGGCACTCAAAAAACTTACGATGAGTTTGATTCTTGGAGAGATGGTAACAAGCCAGTTGAAATCGAAGTTGATGGTATAGAGCTAGCATTTCCATGGAGTGAGTGGAAAAAAGGCGAGCCATTTAGAATAGAAATGATTGATGATTATTATGAAAAAAATAGAGAAAATTTTCCAAGTGATTGGGTTCATAAAATCACAAAAGCGCCAATGATTAAAATTCAACACCCAGAAAGCGAACTTTATAGTGGTGGAGTACATGCTGCAAATGGTGTAAGTTGTGCAGATTGTCATATGCCTTATATTAGAAAAGGTGCAAAAAAAGTTACTAACCACAATATTACTTCACCTTTAGTTGATATTAACTCAGCTTGTAAAACTTGTCACACTCAAAGCGAAAGCTATCTAGCTAAACAAGTAAAAGATATTCAAAATTCAGTAGCCCATGATTTAAGAACAGCTGAATATTCTTTAGTAAGCTTGATTAAAGATATAGAAACTATTCGTGCAGAACTTGGAAAAATGCCTAAATTTCAAACTGATGGCAAAGCAGATGATGCTAAAATTTCGACTGAATTAAAAGAAGTATTAGAACTACATAGAAAATCTCAAATTAGAGCAGACTTTGTAGGTGCTGAAAACTCAACAGGTTTCCACAATCCTAGAGAAGCTTCAAGAATGCTTTTACAATCAGTTGATATGTCAAGACAAGGACAAACTAAGCTAGCAGAAATTGCAGCCAAAAATGGCATTAAAGATTTCAAAACTTCAAATTTAGGTTTTGAAGATATTCAAAAATTAAATCCAGGTGAAATTCACTATAAAGTAGATCTAAATGGTAATAAAGCAGGTGATCGCTACTATAAACACCAAGAAGTAAATGGTAATCCACCAGCAAAACTTCTTGAAGATGATAAAAATCTAAAACCTTATAATTATAAAGTAATAGATTAATCAAAATAAACCCTCGCAATCGAGGGTTTATTCTTTTATCAAACTTACATCCTCACCTTTTAAAATTTTATTCATAGTGTTCATAGCACACATTTTTCCACACATTGAACAAGAATTAAGTTCTTCAGGCTTTCTTTCATTAAACATTTTCTTAGCCTTTTCTCCATCAATTGCTAATTTAAACATTTTTTCCCAATCAATATCTTGTCTTGCTTTACTCATTTCATCATCTATTTTTCTTTCTTTGGGAAGCTTGGCTATATCTCCTGCATGAGCTGCTATTTTAGTTGCTACTATACCATCTCTTACATCTTCTAAATTTGGAAGTCTTAAATGTTCAGCAGGAGTTACATAACAAAGTATATCAGCGCCAGCTGCTGCTGCAACTGCTCCACCAATTGCTCCACTTATATGATCATATCCTGCACCTATATCAGTAACTAATGGTCCTAAAACATAAAATGGAGCTCCATTGCAAATTCTTTTTTCAAGTTGCATATTAGCTTCTATTTCGTTAATAGCCATATGACCAGGCCCTTCTATCATTACTTGTACATCTTGAGCCCATGCTCTTTTAGTTAATAACGAAAGTTCGATAAGTTCAGCAATTTGAGCTCCATCACTTGCATCATGAGTACAACCAGGTCTTAGTGCATCACCCAAAGAAAGTGTCACATCAAATTCCTTACATATAGCAAGCAAATCATCATAATATTCATAGAATGGATTTTCAGCATCATTCATTTGCATCCAAGCATAAAGAACTGAACCTCCTCTTGAAACTATATTAGTAATCCTATCACACTCTTTAAAAACCCTAGCAGCACGAGAATTTATCCCTGCGTGAATTGTCATGAAATCCACTCCACTTTTAGCATGATGATATACTACATCTAAAAAATCTTTTGCTTTAATATCTTTTAAATCTTTTTCTAAAAAACCTACCGCATCATAAACAGGCACAGTACCTATCATAGCTTTTGAAGTAGCAATTAGCTCATCTCTAAAACGACTAGTTTTACCATAATTACTAAGATCCATAATAGCTTCTATATTAAATTTGTGAGCCAATTCTACCTTTTTCATCTCTTCACTATAATCTACACAATCATTTGAAACACCTAAATTTACATTTACCTTTGTTTTAAGTCCATAGCCAATACCATTTGGATCTAATGCTTTATGGTTGATATTTGCAGGAATGACGATTTTTCCACATGCTATATTTTCAAGTAAAAAACCTTCACTTACTTGTTCTTTTTGTGCAACAATTTGCATTTGCTTTGTGAAAATTCCTTCTTTTGCATAAGACATTTGAGTTTTCATTTGAATTTATCCTTGAAATAATTTTGGATAAATGAAGGGTATGTGAGTAGTTGATAAATTATCCCAACGCTAGTATTACCTAGTTCTGGTGCGGTCTAAGCTTTTAGCTTACTCTCAGCCTGTATCACAAGCTCCCGTCATTTATGCAAAAGAAGTATAGCAATAAATACAAAACAAAGTTTATTTTTTTGTTTGATTTTTAGCTTGCTTGCTAAAATGTAACAATTCTTCAGTAGTTTTAATGTAAAAAGGAATTTTTTTAAGACAGTATTTCAAAATTTCACTTGCGGCCAAAGCATCACTTAAAGCTCTATGATGCTTACTTTCAATACACAAAAACTCTTTTAGAGCATCAAGGCCGTATTTGGGACTTTCAATGCATTTTTTAGCTAAATCAATAGTACATAATCTTCTATTTAAAAGCACTCCAAAATCATTTTCATACATAGCTTTAGATATAAAATGATAATCAAAACGCACATTGTGTGCTACAAAAATGCTATCTTTTAAAAATAACTTAAAATCATTTAACACAGCTTTCAAAGAAGGAGCATTTTCTACCATATCTAAACTAATCCCAGTTAATTCTGTAATATTTTCAGGTATGCTTTCTACTTTTACAAAACTCTCAAATCTATCAATTTCTTTATAATTTTGAATTTTTACAGCACCTATTTCTAAAATTTGACCACTTTTTATCCCGCCAGTACTTTCAATATCTACAACACAAAATATCTCATCTTTTATTTTTGTATTTTTACTTTTTAAACACAAACAATTTTGTGCATTAAGCTCTACCCCTAGTCCTAAAAGCTCAAAAATATATAAATCAAAATCATAGTGGTTTAATTCTTCTATTTTTGCAAGTTCTTTTAAAACCCAAGGAAAAGGTTTGTTTTCTTTGCTTAGCTTGATGATTAAATCATCGATTTGTTGTTGGCTCAAAATTCAAGCTTTAAAGAATTAATTGCTGTTTTTTTATCTTGCGAAGAAAAAATATAACTACCCGCGACCAAAATATCAGCTCCTGCTTCATCCAAATCAGGTGCATTTAAGCCATTTACCCCACCATCAACCTCTATAAAAACTTTAAGATTTTTCCTATCTATCATTTCTCTCAACTGGCGAATTTTATTATACACCAAAGGTAAAAAACTTTGCCCGCCAAAGCCTGGATTAACACTCATTAAAAGCACCATATCTACAAATTCTAAAATATGTTCTATGCTTGAAACTGGAGTATGTGGATTTAATACAATAGCAGGATGAATGCCGTTTTTTCTTATATACTCACACACTCTAATAGGATGGTTTTCAGCTTCTAAATGAAAACTAATAAATTTTGGTTTTATAGGTATAAATAAATCTACAAAACTACTAACATTATGCACCATTAAATGCACATCTAAAGGTACTGAAGTAATTTTTGAAATATTTTCAATCACACAAGGACCAAAAGTAAGATTTGGCACAAAATGTCCATCCATCACATCAATGTGCAACAAATCAGCTCCCGCTTGAGATACTTCTTTAATCTCATTTTCTAAGTTTAAAAAATTTGCAGACAATAAACTTGGCGCTACATACATTATATATCTCCAATAAAATAAAAAATAATTTTATCATACTTATTATCAAATTTTCTTTATGTATTTTTAATAATATTTGATTTTTTTAAGCTTGCTTTAGATATAATGCTAAAAATTATTTTTATTTCATAAGGAAAAATTTATGTCAAGAATTTGCCAAATTACAGGAAAAGGACCTATGGTAGGTAACAATGTTAGCCATGCTAACAACAAAACTAAAAGACGCTTTTTGCCAAATTTAAGAACAGTTCGTATTACTTTAGAAGATGGAACTACTAGAAAAGTTAGAGTTGCTGCTTCAACTTTAAGAACACTTAAAAAACAGAGTAGCAAATAATCCTTAATATAAACGAGGAATTATTATGTCTTTTTTGAAAAAGCTACAAAAATTCCTCAATTGGTCCCCCTCTCCAAAACCTTCAATCAACCTCAATGACGAGCTTTACGAGCAGCTTAGATTTTTAAGAATCCCTCTTATTGCTGTCGTAATAATGACACTAATTGGAGCTTTTGGTTATATGCTTACAAGTAATTATAATCTCAATGATGCTATTTACCAAGCTGGTATGACATTTACCACTTTAGGCTACACTGAAGTCAATCCCATACCAACAGCGGGTAGAATTTTTACCGTTATATATGTATTATTAACTTTTACAATATTTACTTTTTGCATGGGTTTAGTGATAGAAATAGTAAAAAAAGGAATCTTGTCTAAAATAATCAAGGAGAGAAGAATGCTTCATAAAGTTGCAAGATTAAAAAATCATTTTGTAATATGCTATCACAATGATTTTACCATAGAACTAGCACAACAATTCAAAGAAAATCACATTCCTTTTGTTGTTGTTGATGAAATAGAAAATTTTAGCGAGATAGCTGAAAAATATAATTATCCTTATTATATAGAAAGTGCTCCACATACAAATATAGCCTTTTTAAAGACCAATCTTTCTAGCGCAAAAGGTGTAATTACTCTTAGCAATAACATAGCAGATAATATAGCCATCATTGCTTCAGTGAGATTGTTTGAAAAAGAATTACAAAGAATCAATCCTTATTTTATACTAGCTAGCTCAAGCAATGAAGACGAAACTGAAAAACTAAAAAAACTTGGAGCAAATTCCATAGTTTCTGCTACAAAATTGGTCGCACAAAGACTTAGTGCTATGTCAGCAAGACCTGATATGGAAAATTTATTAGAAAATTATCTTTACAAAAAAAATAGCCCTATTGATTTAGAAGAGGTTAAAATTCCTGACGAGTCATGGGTAAGATTTAAAAGACTAAAAGAAATCCATTTAAGAGATATGGCAAATGTTAGCATAGTAGGAATTTTGGAAAATAAAAAATTTACCCCTATGCCAAGAGGAGACACTTTAATAGGCACTGGTGCAAAATTGTTAATCGTTGGTACAGCAGATAGTATAAAAATAGCTAAAAAGATTATTAAAAATAAACAAAAACCTGACGAGTTAAAATACATTTAACTTATTTAAGCTATAATCAATAACAATAAAATTTCAAAAAAAGGAGGCTTACATGCTACATGAATTTAGGGATTTAATCACCGAGTTAAAAGGCAAGGATATGCATTTTGATAAGTTGTTTGAAGAGCACAACAAACTTGATCACAAAATCAAAGATGCAGAAGAAGGTAGAATTCATCTAGATAGCTTAGAAATAGCAAATCTAAAGAAAGAAAAGTTAAAATTAAAGGATGAATTAAATACTTATTTATCAAATTATAAAAAATAATTTCTACCGATTTTTTTAACTTTTAAGGATTAAATATGTTTGGAAAAAAAAGTCAATTATCACAAGACTTTGAAAATTTACAAAATAAAATCAAAGAACTAGAAGAAGAAAACAAAAGACTTCTTTCAGAAAAACAAGAATTAATTAAAAATTATGAAAAACAACTTCAAGGAAATTGCGGAAAAACTGAACTTGAAACAAATCTTTTGGAAATGCTATTAAATGGTGTTTTAAAAGGTATTGCAAATGTTCAAAGTGATATGCAGGAAAATGTTAATAAAGCGGAAATGATTTCTCAATATTCTGATTCCTCTTTAAAAGATATGCAAGAGTTAAATTCAATAACTCACTCTATCATATCTTCACTTCAAAGCATTATAGAATCAGCTAATCGCTCAAGAGATACAGCGGGAAATTTACACCGCAGCGTTGATGAGATCACTAATGTTATTAACTTAATCAAAGATGTATCCGATCAAACCAATCTTTTAGCACTAAATGCCGCAATCGAAGCTGCTAGAGCAGGAGAACACGGCAGAGGCTTTGCTGTTGTTGCTGATGAAGTAAGAAAACTTGCTGAAAAAACACAAAAAGCAACTTCTGAAGTAGAATTAAATATTAACCTATTAAAACAAAATGCTGATGAGATGTATGGACAAAGCGAACAAGTAGAAAAAGTATCATTAGAATCTAATGAGCATATAGTAAAATTCTCTAGTAATTTTGCTCAATTAATTTCTAATGCAAATTCAACTAGTTCTCACGCTAAAAGCATTACCTCTGAAATATTCATATCACTAGCAAAACTAGATCATATTGCATTTAAATTAAATGGATATAATGAAATTATTCATGCTTCAGGAAAAACTTTATCTGATCACTTAAGTTGCAGACTTGCAAAATGGATTGCTGGTATTGGCAAGGAAAGATTTTCTGGCGGAAGAGCTTTTGGTAAGTTAAATTTACCACATCAAAAAGTACATGAAAATATGAACCAAGCCGTTGCTTTAGCACATAATGAAGATACAAGTGATAAACTAGTACAAAATCAAATTTTAGATAAATGCTCTAATGCTGAAAAGGCTTCTGAAGATTTATTTGGAATCTTTAAAGAAATGCTTGATGAAAAAGATCTAAATATTGAAAATAAAGAGGAAAAATAAAAAGAGGTAAGATTAATTCTTACCCTTAAACCATAAATACACATACTCAAGTAAAGGAGTTTTTATAGGATTTTCTTTAGAAAACTTTTCAAAATCTTTTCTTTTTATCCATACTGCTTGGATATCCTCCCCCTCAATTCCACCACCATTACCAATTTTATCATCTTCATTAATTTCAGCAAAAAATAAAAATTGTCTACTAACACCTGAACCAAAACCTGTATAAAATTCCCCTATTTTTTCTACAACCTTAGGAGCATAACCTAGTTCTTCAATACATTCTTCTTTAGCTATTTCCTCTAAACTCAAATCTTTATCAACAAGACCTGAACAAAGCTCTATGCTAAATCCCATCTCGTTTAAATTTAAGTTATTGCGTTTTTGATAATCCCATAAAGGAATTCTAAATTGCTTTACAAAAACAAAAGAATCTTTTTGAGTATGATATAAAAAAACAGAAACACTATCTAATGCTTCTATAAAATCCCAAGTGTATTTTTTGTTATCTTTACCTATATAAGTATATCTTTTAGGTTTAATATATTTTGAGTTAGAAAATTGCTCTTCTTGTAAATTTTTCATGTAAAATCCTTATAATTTTACATCTATTATAACAAAATAAAACGAGTATGAAAAAATATGAAAGAATTTAAAAGAGTTGCTATAAAAAGCAACTCCAAAAAGAAGTAGAAAAGATGGTATTACATCATACCACCCATGCCTCCCATACCACCCATGCCACTCATATCAGGCATAGCAGGTTTGTCTTCTTTAATTTCGCTAATTGTAGCTTCAGTTGTTAAAAGCATGCTAGCTACCGATACCGCATTAAGTAAGGCTACTCTTTCTACTTTAACAGGATCGATAATACCGCTTTCAAGCATATTTACATATTCACCTTTTGCAGCATCAAAACCAGTATTTTCTTCTTTACTATTTTCTACTGTATTTACAACTACACCAGCATCAAATCCAGCATTTTCAGCAATTTGTCTTAAAGGTGCTCTTAATGCTCTTTCTACAATAGCTGCACCAATAGCTTCATCACCTTGCAAATTCAAGCTGATTTTTGATTTTGCTTTGATTAATGCAGCACCACCGCCTATTACTATACCTTCTTCAACAGCAGCTTTTGTAGCACTTAATGCATCATCAACTCTATCTTTTTTCTCTTTCATTTCAGTTTCAGTAGCCGCACCAACTTTAATCACCGCTACACCACCGCTTAATTTAGCTAATCTTTCTTGTAATTTTTCTCTATCATAATCTGAACTTGTTTCAGCAATTTGAGCTTTGATTTGGTTAATTCTTGCATCAATATTTGCTTTTTCACCTGCACCATTTACAATAGTTGTATTGTCTTTATCAATAATCACGCTTGAAGCTTGACCTAAATCTTGAATACTAGCACTTTCTAAAGTTCTTCCAAGCTCTTCAGAGATCACTTCACCACCTGTTAAAATAGCAATATCTTCAAGCATAGCTTTTCTTCTATCGCCAAAGCCAGGAGCTTTAACTGCTGAAATATTTAAAACACCTCTTAATTTATTTACAACTAAAGTTGCCAAAGCTTCGCCTTCAATGTCTTCAGCTATAATTAAAAGTGGTTTTCCTGTTTTTTGAATTTGTTCTAAAATTGGTAATAAATCTTTTAAGTTGGCAATTTTTTTATCAAATAACAAAATAAAAGGATTTTGCAATTCAGCTGTCATTTTTTCAGTATTTGTAATGAAATATGGGCTTAAATAACCTCTATCAAATTGCATACCTTCAACTACATTTAATTCATCATTGATTGATTTTGCTTCTTCAACAGTGATAACACCATCTTTTCCAACTTTTTCCATAGCATCAGCGATTAAATTTCCGATTTTCTCATCTGAATTCGCAGAAATTGTTGCAACTTGAGCTATTTCTTTTTTATCTTTAACTTCACGAGAAAGTTTTTTAAGTTCAGCTACTATAGCTTCGCAAGCTTTATCCATACCTCTTTTAACTTCGATAGGATTAGCACCTGCTGTAATATTTCTCAAACCTTCTTTAAAAATAGCATGCGCTAAAACTGTTGCTGTTGTTGTTCCATCGCCTGCTTGATCAGCTGTTTTACTAGCTACTTCTCTAACTAAAGAAGCACCCATATTTTCTAAAGAATCTTTTAATTCCACTTCTTTAGCTACACTCACACCATCTTTTGTGATAGTTGGAGCACCAAAACTTTTTTGGATTAATACATTACGACCGCGTGGCCCCATAGTGACTTTTACAGCATCATTAAGTTTTTTAACACCTTCATAAAGTTTATTTCTTGCTTCATCTGAAAAAAATATTTCTTTTGCCATTTTTTATCCTTTTTTATTTAATAATCCCTAAAACATCTTCAACATTAAGAACTAAATACTCTTCATTATCAAGTTTAATTTCAGTTCCACCGTATTTTGCAAACATTACTTTATCATTTACCTTAATATCTTCTATTTCTTTGCTTACTGCAACAACTTCACCATTTAATGGTTTTTCTTTAGCATTATCTGGTATAATAATCCCAGAAGCAGTAGTTTTCATTTCTTCTAAGCGTTTTACTAAAATACGCTTTCCTAGAGGTTGAAAATTCATTTTTTATCCTTTCTAAAATGTGCCATTTTTAGCACTCTTTGTTTTTGAGTGATAGAATTATACATTAAAGAAAGTTAATTGTCAATAAATTAAGTAAAATATATCATATAAGTTTAGTCTATATCACTAAATTTATATGATATATTATTATAAAGGTTTCTCATGAAAAAAATTCTTTACATTCTTTTAGGTGTAGTGTGTATAGCATTTCTAGCTATATATACATTATTATTTACAAGCATGGGTAATGCTTTTTTAAAGCCAAGAATCGAAACGATTATTGCTCAAAAAAGCGGTATGAATGTTAAATTTGAAAATTTTAAAATTAGTTTTTCACAACTTGACATTAAAGCAAATATTGATGATAAATTTTTTGCTAACATAGAAGGTGGTATATCACCTTTAAGACTAGGATTTGATTTAAACTATCTTTTAGGACTTAAACAAAACTATATTCAAAATCTTGGCTTAAAAAGTGATAAAGATTTTACATTTAAAGGTAGTGCTGTAGGTAAAAGTAGTGATTTTTTAGTAAAAGGTAATGGGTTTTTGTTTGATTCCAATCTTAGCTTAGATGCAAAAATTGTTGATTTTTCTCCTATAAATCTTGAATTTATTGGTAAAAATATAGATTTGGCTCAAATTTTAGATTTTGCTAATCTACCAAGATATGCTCAAGGAAAAATTAGTATTATAAGTGATATACAAGCTAAAGATTTAAAACCAAATGGTAATGCTTTGATTAATTTTTACACAAGTTCTATCAACAATACTCTAATTGAAAAAGATTTCAATCTAAGCCTACCAAAACAAAGCTATATAAAAGGTGAAATAAGATCTTTAATCCAAAACAATGAAGTTATTTCTAAAAGTGAAATTTTAAGCAACTTCTTCAAACTTTATACACAGAAAAGCATTTATGATATAGCAAAACAAAGCTTAACTAGTGATTTTGATATCAAAATAGATGATTTTAATCAATTTTCATCTCTAGCCAAAATGAAACTCCAAGGTAAAAGTCAAATTCAAGGTAATTTACTTTTTGCAAACAATCAATTGCAAAAATTAGATGCTGACTTACTTGGATTTGGTGGTAGCTTAAAAGCTGTTTTAGAAAATAATAATCTTAATATCAATACAACTAATATAGAAGTAGCAGAACTTTTAAAAACCATATCCATACCTGCTTTTATTAATTCTAAATTAGTTTTAGATTTAAAAGCACAAGGGCTTGATTTTAAAAATTTCAATCTAAACACTAGGTTAAACAATGCAAATATAAATGTTATGGAATTTAAAAAACTAAGCAATCTTGACTTTCCAAAAACAAATTTTAACTTACAAGCTAAAGCAAATGCGAAAAATTCTTTGATTGATTATGAAGCTTTACTTGATTCAAACATAGCAAAAATACCTCAACTAAAAGGTTCATATAACCTTACAAACAAAGATTTAAATGTACAAATTAGTGCTTTTATAGATAATCTTAACAAATTAAAACCTTTAACCAAACAAGATCTCAATGGACCTTTAAATTTAGATGCCAAAGTTGATCTTAAGTCAAATCAAATTCAAAATCTTGATGCAAATATTAAAATCATGCAAGGGCTTATCAATGCAAAATCCAATGGAAAAAGTTTACAAGCAAAGATTGATAATATAAAATTAGAACAACTTTTTCCTTTGATAGGACAAAAAGTTTTAGCATTTGGTGATGTAAATGCAGATATTGACTTAAAGTCACTTGATTTTAACAATATTAATGGTGATTTTAAAGCAATCATTAATTCTTCTTTTAATGAAGTAGAATTATCCAAGCTTTTAGAGAAAAAATTTCCAAAGAATACTTCAGCAAAAATCAATCTTGATGGAAAAATTTCTAAATCAATCATTGATTTTAACGCTAAAGTTCTAAGTTCATTTGCAAATATTAATTCATTAAAAGGTAAATTTGATCTTAATCAAATGGCTCTAGTAAGCACTTATAATATATCATTGCAAGATTTTTCTAAGCTAGGATTTTTAGTTGATAGAAACTTAAAAGGCAAGGCTGATTTTGAAGGAAAATTTGATTTTAAAAACGCTTTAATAGATGCAAGTATTAATAGTAAAAATATATTTAACGGCTCATTAAATGCCACTTTAAAAAATAATATTTTTAACGCTAAAATGCAAAATACCGATCTTTCAAATTTAACTCAAAGCTTAGATTTACCTGATTATTACCAAGCAAAATCAAATTTAAGCATTGATTATAATCTTTTAAAAGAAAGTGGTGTAGTGCTAATGAATTTAGCCGATGGGCAACTTAAGAAAAATCTTATCACAGGTGCTTTAATGTTACTTTTACAAAAAGATATCACTCAAGATGTATATCGCAACGGTGAAGCCAAAATAAACATCAACAAAAATCTTATAGATTTAAATTTAAACCTAGTGGCTGATAGAAGCAATATAAATATTAGCAAAGGTAAGGTTGATACAAAAAGTACCAAATTAAATATTCCTTTTAATATCGTCATTGATAGAGCAAACTTCAAAGGTACTATAAAAGGAACAACACAAGATCCTAAAGTAAGTCTTGATACAAAAAGTGTTGTAAATTCCATTGTTAATACAATAGGCGGAAATGCTAGTGATGGTGCTAAAAATACAGGTGAAAAAGTAGATCAAGCAATAGATAAAATTTTTAACAAACTCTTCTAATAAACCTAGCCTTTAAAAAAGGCTAGGTTTATTAAAATAAACCAAATTTACCATCTTTTTTCTTATATAACACCCTCATTTTTGCATCTATGTCATTAAAAACTAAAAATATATCTTTACTTGCTTTTAATTTTTCCAATGCTTCTTCAATTTCCAAAGGCTTATATAGCTCAAGTTCTGTTGGAACTATCTCATCTTCCTCAATCAAGCTCGGTAATACTAAATTTTCTTTTATCTCATCTTGATGTTTATGGGTAATATTTTTATCATGCAATCTTCTTAAAACCTTAGAAATTCTATCAGTAGCTAAATCTATAGCAGCATATAAGTCTTTATCTTTTTGCTTTACAACCACTGTATTAATACCGGCTAGATTAATGCTAAATTCAGCCCAAAATCCTTTCTTTCCATGCCTTTCATCAGCACTTATAACACAACGCGCAGAAATCACATCTAAGCCATATTTACTTAAAGCATCAAAGCTTTTTTCCACATACTCTTTTATAGACTCAGTTAGCTCAAATTGCTTTCCAACTATACTTATATTCATTACTTCTCCTTTTTATGAAGTTAAATACATTATAGCACTTTAATCGTAAAAAAATAACTTTTTAAATAAAAAATAAATTTAAAATTTTAAAGGATCTAGAATAAGCACACCATCCTCTGAAAGTTTTTTACCTTGAAAATGTGTTTTACAAAAAGAAACAATTAAAGCATGAAAAATTTGATAAAGCTCATATAATTTACATTCTTTTTTTAATAAAACACACAATTCTTGTTGATTTTTAGCTATGTCTTTTTTTAAAAAATCTGCCAACTCATCATAACTTTGACACTCATAGCCTAAATAATTAGCTATTTTTGCACTATAAGCATCAACTACTAAAACTTCTTTTTTGCATATATAATTTAAAATTCCATCAGCACTTTCTTGACCAAAACCCTTAATATCCAAAAGCCATTCTCTATCAACTTCTTCTTTAAAAAGCTCAAAAGAATTAAAATATTGAAAATATTTTTGAGTAAAATTTTTAATATATTTTGCCTTAGTATTATAAAATCCACTTGGCTTTATTAAAAACGCTAAATCTTGAGTATTTAAATTTGATAAATCTTCTATCTTAGTAATATTTGCTTGTTTTAAATTTATCAAAGCTTTCAATACATTTTTCCAATTTGTATTTTGAGTTAAAACTACAGAAATTAAAATTTCAAACTCACTTAAAGTATTATTTTCTAGCCATTCAAAATCTTTATAAACAATATTTGCATTAACTAAAGCTTTAAAAATTTCATGTCCACTCATGCTTTTTCACTCTTTCTTAAATGCATCAAAATAGCCTCAATTACATCATCATCGTCTTTACTTTTTGCCTTAATGACTTCCTTGCTCTCATCATCTTTTACAAAACAAATATTTTGTTCATAATTGCTCACTAATTTATAATGTTTGCTAGCTAAAATTTTTATGATGATTAAATCCAAAAACTGCTTTGTGAAGATATCAGGTCTTCCAAAACGATCATTCATCTCACTTTCTATCTCATAAACTTCATTAACACTCATACACTTACTAAGTCTTCTGTAAAGTTCTAATCTCAAACGATCTTCGCTAATATACTCACTATTTAAAAAAGCATTGATATTAAGCTTTAGATCTATTTTTTTCTCTTTAATTTCTTCTTTTTTACTTAGCTTATTAATTTCATCTTCTAACATTTTAAGATACAAACTATAACCAATTTGTTCTATATGTCCACTTTGATCTACGCCTAATAAATTTCCACCACCACGAATTTCTAAATCATGGTAAGCAAGCACGCTTCCTGAGCCTAAATAAGAATTACTCTCTAAACTCGTAAGTCTTTTTAAAGAATCTTTTGTGATTTTTTCCTTATCTTCAATCAAAAAATAACAATATCCTTGCTTAGCGCTACGCCCTACTCTTCCTCTAAGTTGGTGCAAATCAGCCATACCAAAGCGATCTGAATTTTCTACTATGATAGTGTTTGCATTTGCCAAATCAATACCACTTTCAACTATAGAAGTACAAAGCAATAAATCATATTCTTTATTTTCGAATTTAATCATTTCTTCTTCAGTAATTTTTGCATCAATTTTAGAATGTAAGATTAAAATTTTTAAATTTGGAAACAAATCTAAAAGATATTTTTTACACCCATCAATACTTGCTATATGATTGTGTATATAAAAAATCTGTCCTGCTCTTCTTAATTCTCTTGAAATAGCTTCTTTAATCAAAGCGTCATTACTTTCTCTAACAAAGGTACGCACATCCAAACGATCCTCAGGTGGAGTTTGTAAAACACTATATGATTTTAAAGAACTAAGAGCTTGATTTAAGCTTCTTGGTATGGGCGTTGCCGACATAGATAGAATATGTGAATTTTTACTTAGTTCCTTGAGTTTTTCTTTTTGTTTTACACCAAATTTATGCTCCTCATCTATCACGACTAAACCCAAATTTTCACACTCAACTCCTAAAAGAGAATGCGTTCCGACCACTACACAAGGCTTATTTTCTTTTAAAAATGCTAAAACTTGTTTTTTTTCTTTAGCACTAGTAAAACGATCTAGCTTAAAAACCTCTATATCAAAAGAATCAAATCTTCGTTTTAAGGTTTTAAAATGCTGAGCTGAAAGCAAAGTAGTTGGCACAAAAAATAAAGCCGTATAACCACTTTTTACACAAGTAAATATAGCGTTCATAGCAACTTCTGTTTTACCAAAACCCACATCGCCACTTAAAAGCCTATCCATCACCTGCATACTTTTTAAATCTTGAGTGATTTCTTGACAAACTTGACTTTGATCTTTAGTGTAAAAAAATCCTGCCTTATTGATAAATTCATCTTGTAATTCTTGAGAAATTTTTAATTCTTTTGCTTTTATCAAAGCTCTAGCCGCTGCTAAAGAAACTATATTTGAAGCAATGGCAAATAATTTTTCTTTTAATCTTTCCTTGATTTTTAAAAAACTTCCTTTTCCAAGCTTATCAAGTAAAGGCACGCCACCACTTGCACCGATATATTTATCAATCATATATAAATTTTCAACAGGCAATAAAAGCTTATCGTTATTTAAATACCCAAGAGCGACAAATTCTTTTTTTGCTCCTGCTATTGCAATAATCTCAAGACCTAAAAATTTAGCTACACCATAATCTTCATGCACAACAAAATCCCCAACCCTAAGCTCATCTATTACCAAACTTGCTTTTCTAACTCTTTTGTTTTTTTCTTTTTTATTTAAAGATATGATAAGCTCATCTTGAGTACTTAAATTAATTCTTTCTTGGGATATTTTTAATTTAATATTTGAAAATTCTTGTAAATTTAAAGCTTTAAACAAAGCTTCATTTTTTGCTAAAATAGTAATTTTTTTATCTTTGTGAAAAGTGAAAAAATCATAATTATAAGAACTTACCAAATCTTTATAAAATTTTGGTTCAGGTAAAATATTTTGATTGATTTTACTAATATCTTCTTCAAAATCATTTACATCAAATTTTCTTATGCTTACAAAATTTAAATCTAAATAATCACAAAAATCATCAACACACCAAAAACCTAAAGAATTAACATCATTTATAATGCTTTGACTTTGGAAATTTTGAATTTTTTCTTGTAAATTTTCATATTGCTCTTGACTAAAAGCACTCAAAAAAGGACAAATTTCTATATTGGAGAGTTCAGCAGGAATTGATTTTTGTGTATGTATATCAAAATATCTTATACTTTCTATCTCATCTGAAAAAAGTAAAATTCTAAAAGGTTGTTCTTCATTAATCGCAAAAATATCTATAATATCCCCGCGCATTGAAATTTCACCCTTATCTTGAACTATATCTACAAACTCATATCCACTATGTAAAATTTCTTCTTTAAATTTCTCTAAAGCAAGAAGTGAATTTCTTTTAAGAATAATGTTTTTTAGATGCTTTTTACCTGGTAATTTTTGCAAAATTGTTTTTATGGGAGATATTAAAATTTTATTTTCATTTTCTTTATGATAAGCATTTAATACTTTACAAATTTCAAAAAGTTCTTTAGAAAAAGAGCGCAAATCGCTACCAAATTCTGCTCTAAAATCAGGTAAAATAAAAGTTTTTAATTTTAAAAATAAGCAAACTTGAGCTAATTCATCTGCTTCTTTATCATTCTCACAAATTATTAACTCAGTTTTATTACTTAATAAATATTCATATAATTTAGCTTGCATTTTCTGAATTTTCTATACTCACATCAATAGTTGCAAGCTCTTCTTCTTTTTCAATTATTTTACTACTTCCGTTAAATTTCCCACCATTTTCAATACTTAATTGTTTAACTATGATATTACCATTAAGCACACCGCCGGATAAAATTTCTAAAGAATCAACTTGCATTTCTCCCTCAAAAACTCCATTGATTACTATTTTACTTGCCTTAACTTGTCCTTTTAAAACACCACTTTTACCTATCACTATCACATTAGAAGAATTAATTACTCCTGTGATTTCTCCATCTAAATGAAGCATAGAATCAAAATAAAATTTTCCTTCTATTTTTGCTCCGTTTGAAATGACTGTAGTTTCGGATACTGCAGCAATAGAGCCTTTATTAAAGATTGCCATGGCACTCTCCTTTCTTTTTCAAAAATTTGTTCATAGTTTTTTCGGTTTAAATCTATAAAAATCTTAGGATCTAAAAGTTTATTAATAAATCTAACCTCATAATGCAAATGCGGGCCCGTAGAAAGACCTGTATTTCCCGTATAACCCAACAAATCACCTTTTTTTACAAATTGCCCTGCTTTGACAACATCCTGACGCGTCATATGCGCATAAACCGTTTTAAAACCAAAATTATGGATCAAAATCACTGAGTAACCATAACCATTATTGCTATATGCAGCGTATTCAACCACTCCATTTGCAGGCGCATAAATAGGAGTTTTTAAAGCTGCTCTTAAATCAATACCTGGATGAAATTCTTTTTTATTTAATATAGGATGATGACGCCATCCGAAATTACCTGTGACTCCATTATCTTCTATCACATGACCATTTGGAATTTGTGTTAAAAATAAATAAGCTTGATCATTAGTAAGTTTGACTTTTTCTAATCTTTCTGGTATATCTAAACTTTCATCTTGTTTTAAGCCTAAATTATCCTCAATATCTGCAAGTTGGGTTTGGAGTTCATCATATAAGGCTGTTTTTTCTTCTAAACTTTTTTGCATACTCTCATTTTGAGAAAACAATTTAGTATTCTTTGAAGATAATATTTCTTGTTCTTTTAAAAGCTCTGAACGCTTATCTGCTAGATAATTAATATATAAAGCACCTAAAACTATAACAACAAAAACAAAAGTAGTAAAATAAATTATTACTTTTTTTATAATCTGACTTAATAAAAAATGTCTAGAACCATTTACATCTGTAATAGTTAGCGTAAATTTATCTTTCATTATAGCCTCTTAAAAATTTTTCTACCAATACAAAAGAACCAAAAACTAAATATAACTCATCTTTTTTTATTTGTTCAAATTTTTGATAAACAATATCTAATTTTTCTAAATTTTCTAGCAAAACAGAACCCGCCAAAGGTCTATCTTTACTTTCATAATCATAAATTTCAACTATTTTTATTATAGGTTTTAAAACCTTTAAAATTTTATAAGAATCTTTATCTAAAAAGCAATTATAAACTAAATGAACTTTTTTTTCCTTGAAAATTTCAACTAAAGCTAAAGCCGCCATTTCATTATGTCCTACATCAATAAAAATATTTTGACTTATTTGCTCGCACCTTCCTTTTAAATCAAGTTTTGGTAGATTTTTGATACTTTGAATTAATTCTTTTTCATTTTTAGCACAAATTTTAGAAAAAGCTTCTAAAGCTAAAAAAAGATTATCTTTTAAAAAAGTTGCAAAATTGTGCTTTTGAATATATTCTTGCACATAAGGATAAATAAAATTATTTTTTTCTAGCAAACTGATACTTAAACTAGCTCGTTTTAAATTTGCTATTTTTTGAGCCAAATTTAATACTTTTGCTTCTTGCTTATGATTAATTAAAGCTTTGGCACTCATGGCTTTTAATTTTGTTCTTGCTATTTCTTCTAAATTTTTACCTAATAAATCTTGATGATCAAATCCTATTTTAGTAAAAATACTAAAATTTATTTCAAAAACACTTGTCGCATCATACTCCCCACCTACTCCGGCCTCTAAAATCACATAATCGCAATCTTTAAAAATAAAAAAAGCTAAAAAAGTAGCGTATTCAAAATAACTAAGTTTTTTCACATCTTCCAAAAAAACACTTTCTAGTTTTTCATACGCTTTTTCTAAAAGTTCATTGCTTGCAATTTTGCCATTTAACCAAAATCTTTCATTAAATTCAAAAATATGTGGACTTGTATAATGACCTACTTTATATCCTTGCTCTAAAAGTAAAAGCGCTAAAAATCTACCCGTACTTCCTTTACCATTAGTGCCAATAATTTGGATATTTTTAGTTTTTGGAATAAATTTTTTATACTTCTCATACATGCTAAACATAAAAAATCTACTAATTTTTTGCACATACATAGTTTTTTGTGAAAGTGTTTGTTGAAATTTCATGCTAAGCTTTTTGGATTAATTCTTTTAAAATATCGCCATCTGGAAATTCTTTTTTTTCTATGTAAGAAGATGATAAAATAAGTTTAACTACTTCTTCTTTATAAATAAATTTATAATCATCTATAAGCTTTAAGGCTTTTTCTATAAAAATCTGAGCACTTTCTAAATTTTTACCTGGAAGTATAACCAAATAAGAACTTTCATCTAAAATCCAAATTTCACCCATATCTTTACATAAATCTTTAAGTATCTTTTTAAACTTTCCACTAATTGCCTTAAAACTATCAACACCATAGACATTAATAACATGCTCTATATTATTAATTTTAAAAAAACATAATGCATAATTAACAGCATAAAGCTTATAGTTTTCATCAAGTTTTTTAAGTTCTTGAGCAAGACTCCACTGCTCTCTTTGCTCATCATCACTTGTAGCTTGAATTTGAGTTTTAATTTGCGCTATTTGCTCGTTTGCATATAAAAGTTTATCTTTTAGTGTATCAAAATTAATTTGAACATTACCATTTTCATCTTTAGTTAAAGCATTAATAAATTTCACATCTTCTTGGCTGTTATCATACAGCTTTGATACCATTTCATTTAAGCTTTCTAAGTGCTGATTAAAAAAAGAAAGGTTTTTTTGTATATAATATTTATCTGTTGCTTCTTTTTTTTGCAACATTAAATAATACTCATGTGCAAATTCTTTCCTAGCAATTAATTTAGGATTTTCTTTTAAATTTTGTTTAAACTGCTCAAGCTCTTTACTTGCTCCAAACAAAGACTCCAAAGAAGCTAGTAAAAGTTCAGCCTGCCTCTCATAAGATCTCTCCTTTAACATAACAATGAGTTTTTCAACTAAAGTGTGAAAATCCAAAAACGCTCGAATATTAAATTCTTCTAATTTTTTTAAAAGCTCATAATCCTCATAAGATTTTTCAAGCTCTCTCCATTTAGCTCTTAAAAGATATATGGTTTCTAAATCCATAGCTTGAGATAATCTGTGTTGAGTAATTTTTGCTAGTTCTTTGATTTTTTTATCTTTGCTAATACTAAGCTGATGTACAATCAAATCAAGCAAAGCATAAACATCTTCATATTTTCTACTTACTTGCCTATTAAGCCTAGAAACTAAAAACATCAAAAACTCATCAATAGTTCGAATGCTTTTTCCTTTTAGCTCTTGCTTATAAATATCATCTAAAAGATTAGTATATTTTTCTATCCTTGCTTTATTAAAACTCATCACTCCCGCTTTTTTAGCACATTCTTCAAATACCTCACTATAATTTTCAGGAGTTGGATGCAACTTACGCTCTTTTAATTTTATCAATGCTTCTTTTGCAATCTCATTGATATGACTTGCCATTTATTTATAACCCCTAATAGCTATAATAGAAACAAATTCATCAAAAGCTTCACTTGATGCATTTTTAATTGCTTCAAATCTAGCTTGATCGCTAATAATAGAATTTGGATTAATATCAAAATTATAACTTCCCTTGGTATTTACAACTTCTTCTTTACCATTTTTATAACGCATAAGAAATTCCAAGTAAAGCTCTGCTTTATAATTAACCACATAACCATTTCTATCATACACTATAGGATGAAATTCTAACTTTTTCATCGTAACTATAATAGAACTATCTGCATTATGCTCATCTGTGACTTTTCTGCCAAGCTTATTAAGCATAGCTTCTCTTAAAATATCTGTTATATAAACACTATTTTCGGGATCTTGTTTACTAATATTGATTTTCAAAAATACATTTTCACCCAAAACCCTACTTGCCATTTGAGATGATGGGATATATCCACAAGATATAATAAAAAAAGCAAAAAAAGATATTAAATATTTTTTCATTTAACCACCAAATTTACCAATTTCTTATCAATATAAATTTCTTTTACAATGGTTTTTCCTTCTAGCCATTTTGCAACATTTTCTTTAGCCAAAGCTAAAATCTCATCTTCTTTAGCTTCTGAATTTATTTCAATCTGTGCTCTTTTTTTACCATTAACACTAATAGCTATATTAAAACTATCTTTTACAAAAACTTCTTCTTTTATTTTTAATACTTTAAAATTTTCACATTTAAACAAATGCTCGCTAAGCTCAAAACAAACATGAGGGATAATAGGCTCTAAAATATTTAAAATAATACAAAAAGCTTCTTTTAAAACTTCTTTATGATTTATAGCATTTAAGGCATTTAAAGCTTCCATACATGCAGCTATTAAGGTATTAAAGGCAAAACTTTCTTCATAAACTTCAAAAGATTTTTTCAAAGCTTCATATACTTTTAATCTAGCATATTTTTCTTCTTTATTTAAACTTTGATGATCAATTTCTTGTAATTTTCCACATTCTAAACTCATAGCCTTTTCATAAAGCCTATTGATAAATTTAAACGCACCCTCTAGCGCACTATCGTTCCATTCAAGTTCCTTAGCAGGTGGTGCAGCAAACAATATAAACAATCTTGCACTATCTGCTCCATATTTTTCTATAATATAATCAGGATCAACTACATTACCCTTAGATTTACTCATCTTAGCACCATCTTTAGTGACCATTCCTTGAGTTAAAAGTCTATTAAAAGGCTCATCATCTTTTAAATAACCCAAATCTCTAAGTGCTTTTTGGAAAAATCTAGCATAGAGTAAATGCAATATTGCATGTTCAATCCCGCCAATATATTCATCAACATTCATCCAATAATTAACACTTTTTTCATCTACCGCTTTTTCTTGCCATGTTTTATCATCACTTGCAAAACGCGCAAAATACCAAGAACTTTCAAAGAAAGTATCTAAAGTATCGCTTTCTTTTTGTGCTTTTTTACCACATTTTGGACAAATGCACTCTTTCCATATTTCATGCTTATCAAGTGGATTTCCCTCTCCATTTATAATCACATCTTCAGGCAAGGTAATAGGTAAATTTTCTATTTTTTGAGGAACTATACCACAAGAATTACACTTAATCATTGGTATAGGAGCACCCCAATATCTTTGTCTAGAAACACCCCAATCACGAATTTTAAAATTGGTAACCTTTTTACCAATACCCAAAGATTCAATTTTTAAACTAATTTTTTCTCTAGCATCATTACATTCTAATTGATCAAATTCGCCACTATTGGTTAAAACACCTTCTTTTAAAGTGTAACATTGTGCGTCATTTTCATTTTTATAAATTACTTTTTTTATAGCTAAATTATAAGTTTTTGCAAACTCATAATCTCTTTCATCATGAGCAGGCACACTCATAACAGCCCCGCTACCATAATCACTTAAAACAAAATTAGCTACCCATAAAGGAATTTTTTCTTTACTTAGTGGATGGATTACATGAAGATTTAAAAAATATCCTTCTTTTGGCGCAGCTTGTCTTTGGCGGGGTGTTTGATTTTGTATATTTTGAATTTTTATGATAGTATCTTGATCTAGTAATTTTTTATCAATTAATTCGTTTACTATTTCATGATCAGGTGCTAAAGCAATATAAGACACTCCATAAATAGTCTCAGCTCTTGTTGTAAAAACATTGATCTTTTTTGAACTGATTTTATTATTTTCTTCTATATCAAAATCAAAACTAAGCCCTGTGCTTTTACCTATCCAATTTTCTTGCATAGTCAAAACCTGACTTGGCCATTTTCCTTCTAATTTTTTAAGATCTTGCAATAATTCATCTGCATAAGCGGTAATTTTTACATAATATCCTGGCATTTTTTTTCTAATGACTTCATGTCCGCAACGCCAACATTTGCCATCTTCAACTTGCTCATTTGCCAAGACTGTTTTATCATTCTCACACCAATTAACTTCAGCTTCTTTAGTATAAACAAGTCCTTTTTCATACATTTTAATGAAAAATTCTTGCTCAAATTTAGTATATAAAGGATCAGAAGTAGCAAACATTCTTTTTTTAGAAAAGGAAAAGCCCAAAGAAGCAAGTTCATTTTGCATATAATCAATATTTTCATAAGTCCATTTCTTAGGATGAATACCGTGTTTTATCGCAGCATTTTCAGCAGGCATACCAAAACTATCAAAACCTATAGGATGTAAGACATTAAAACCTTTTTTTCTATAATATCTAGCCATAGCATCACCTATGCTATAGTTTCTCACATGCCCCATATGAATTCTACCACTTGGATATGGAAACATAGATAAAATGTATTTTTTTGGTAAAGAAAAATCATCTTTTGGCTCAAAATATTCTTTTTCTTGCCAAATTTTTTGCCATTTTTTTTCTATTTTACCTGCCTCATATGCCATTTTAACTCCTAATTTTCTTCTTGACTTTTTACTGAATCAACTATAACTAAAATCATTGAAAAGATATTAGCTATCAAAGCACCAATTGCTAAAGTATAAACCATAATATTAGCTTCTGGATTAATTTGTATTAAAGCAAAAGCTGGAATTAAATGCAAATCAGCCACTAAAGAACTAGCAAATAATTCAGCTGCTAAGAAATTTCTAACTCCAATTTTCAATAAAGTAGAAATTAAATTCACACAAGCTGCAATAAATAATGCAACTTCATTTTGATCATATAAAAATCCTGCGGTCGTAGTTAAGCTCATTAGAGCAAAAAAGATATAAATAACCTTACCCCAATTCATTTTTACACCGTTCCTTTTTCATACATCGCTCTTAATTTCTCTTTTTCTTGTTTTTTCTTTACTTTTTCTAATTCTTTTTGACGATACTGCGTAACACTAAATTTGAACCATAAAAGTGCTGGACTTGCTACAAATATAGAACTTGCAGTACCTGCCACAATACCCACTATCATAGTTAGAGCAAAACCTTCTATCATAGATCCACCAAAGAAATAAAGCACTACAACAGTGATTAAAGTTAAACCCGTTGTTAAAGTAGTTCTTGATAAAGTTGCAGAAACTGATTCATTAATAATTAAATCAAGTTTTGAATTTTTACTTGTTTTAACACCTTCTCTAATCCTATCAAAAATAATAATCGTATCATTTAAAGAATATCCAAGCACAGTTAAAACAGCCGCCAAAATATCTAAATTTACATCTATTTCAAATAATGCAATAGCACCTAAAGTAATGACTATATCATGAATTTCACACACAATAGAAGCCATAGCAAAACGCCATTCAAATCTCACTGCCAAATAAATCAAAATAGCAATCAAAGAAATTCCAACCGCCATAAGACCTTTATTACGCAGTTCATCTCCTACTTTTGGACCTACTACATCCACGCGGCGCACTTCAAATTTACCTGTATCTTTTAACAAATTTGCAATACTTACTCCAATATCACTTCCCAAGCTATCGCTACTTCCTGAAAAACGAATAATAACTTCATTAGCACTACCAAATTCGGTAACACTAGCTCCTTTTAAATTTTCATTTATAGATAAAGCTTTACGAATTTCAGCCAAGGGTGCTTTTTGCTCATATTGAAGTTGTACCAAAGTTCCACCGGTAAAATCAATACCAAAATTCAAACCCTTAGTAAAAAGGATAAAAATAGAACCAAAAAATAAAATAAAAGACAAAGAGATGGCTGCAAATCTCATTCTCATAAAATCATAAATATGTTTTTGACTAAAAAATTGCATTAAGGTCTCCTATATCCAAACCATAATCTTGTGTTATTGCTTTTTTCCATACGGTTCATAAACATTTCAAACATACCATGAGTTCCAACAATAGAAGTAATCATTGAAACTAAGATTCCAATGCTTAAAGTCACCGCAAAACCTTTTACCGCACCTGTTCCATAAGCATAAAGTACTACTGAAGTAATAAGCGAAGTAATGTTAGAATCTAAAATCGCACTCATTGCATGCTTATAGCCATTTTCAACACTTTGCCTTATGCTAGCACCATCTCGCAATAATTCCCTAATTCTTTCATTAATAATAACATTAGAATCTACTGCCATACCTACAGTAAGCACAAGTCCTGCCATACCAGGTAAAGTTAAGGTTGCACCAAACATAGCCATTACAGCAATAATCACTAAAATATTTGCCACTAAAGCAATATTAGCAAAAATTCCTGCTATACCATAATACATCACCATAAATGCAATAACTAATATAGAAGCACCTGCTAGGGCTATCATACTCATTTTAATACTATCAGCACCCAAAGATGGTCCAACACTTCTTTTTTCAAGCATTTTAACCGGTGCTAAAAGTGCCCCACTTCTTAAAGCAATGGCCACATCATGAGCTTCTTCAACAGTAAAGCTACCACTAATTTGACCACTACCTCCACCTATTCTTTCATTAATTCTTGGAGCTGAATATACTTTATTATCTAAAACTATAGCTAAGCGTTTGCCTACATTATTTCCTGTATAGTCTCCAAATTTTTTAGCACCTTCTGAATTTAAGGTAAAATTAATAACAGGAAGATTATTACTTTGCGCAAAACCTACTTTTGCATCTGTTAGCATAGAACCATCAAGAATAGGTATAGATTTTACTAGATATTTAATTTGAGGATTTTTTGCATCTTCAAAAATTAAATCTCCATATTCAGCAGCCTGAGCTAGAGTAAGATTATTTACCTGATCCATTCTAACATCATCTACTTCCATTAATTGCAAATGTGCAGCTTTTGCAATAAGTTCTCTAGCTCTAGCCTCATCTGCAGCAGTTTTAATACCTGGAAGTTCGACTAAAATTTTATCCTCACCTGATCTTGCTACATTTGGCTCTGCAAGACCAAATTGATCAAGTCTATTTCTAATTGTTTCTACAGCTTGCAAAATAGCTTGTTCATGAGTTAATTTAATTTCTTCTTGGGTTAAAGAAAGTGTGTAGTGTAAATTTTCGTGTGCAATAGCCAAGCCTTTAATGTCTTTTAACAACAAATCAACCTTAGCTACATCGTTTTCATCCAATAAACTAAATTCAATACTAGTATCATTTACTTTGATTTTATCAACAATAATATCTTCTTTATTGATAGAATAACTAAGAGAAGAGGCTATGGATTTAACCTTTGACTTAACCGCCTCTTCCACTTCTACACCTAATAACATATGCAAACCACCTTGCAAATCAAGTCCTAGGTTAATCTTAGCACCACTTTGGGTTTGCATAAAAGAAGGTATAGAAAAAACAAGCCCTATAAGAAAAACTACAAAGAAAATAATACTTCTATAAGTAATTTTTCCACTACGCATCAATTTTCTTTGCTATAAAATCTCTAGAAATTTTTACAACTACATTTTCATCATTAAGCTTAACTTTGATAAAATCCTCTTCTGGTTTTACCACCTCGCAAATTATCCCACCATTTGTGATGATTTTATCTCCTTTTTCTAAAGATGAAACCATCAATTTATGGTCTTTTGCTTGTTTTTGTTGTGGTCTAATAACCAAAAAATAAAAAATCGCAAAAAGCACAATGAGAGGCAACAATGAAGTCCAAATATTTCCGTTTTCTGCCATTTCTTCCCCTTTTTTTAAAGTTCATAAATTCTAATTCTACCACTTTTAAAATAATAAAAGCCTTTTTTTCTGCACTTTTATTGTCAAATTTTATTTATTTTTCTTTTTTTGAAAATTTACTTTTCGAATTTATCTCACCATTTTTAAGCATATATGGTTTAATTTTATTACTAAGAAACAAAAGTAAAGCAGGATATTTTTACACCGGTTTTTTTATAGGAATTTTATGGTTTTGGTGGATAGGTTTATCATCAATTTATTTTAATTTAGCTTATTTAATTCCTTTAGAAATTATCTTAATTGGATTAATTTATGGGTTTTTGTTTTTTATATGTTTTTTTCTTAAATATGATTTTTTAAGGCTTTGTGGAATTTTTTTACTTTGTTTTATTCATCCTTTTGGCTTTGATTGGCTAAATTGGGGTGTTTTAAGTGTATATGGAATCTTTGATGCAAGTTACCAAGGTATTATAGCTATGTTTTTGATTGCTTATTTTTATTATGAAAAATATATTTCAAGATATTATAAAATAGCAATTATTCTAATCCTTATTCTAATCGGAGCTCAATATAATCAAAAACAATCACAAACACTAAATTTAGACTATAAATTAATCCAAACTAATATCTCTCAAGATCAAAAATTCATACAAGAAAATTTACAAACTCATTCTAAAGATATATTTTATCAAATCAACAAGGCTATAAAAGAAGGTAAAGAAGCAATTATTTTTCCTGAAACTGCTTTTGCTTTTGCATTAAATAAAGCACCAAGTTATTTACAAGCCTTAAAAGATTTATCAAAACAAATCATCATCATTGCAGGTGCTATAAGCACTACACCTAATCATCTATACAATAGTACTTATGTATTTGACAATGGCAACATACAAGTTTTTAACAAACATTATCTTGTACCTTTTGGAGAAGAAATTCCTATATTTAAAAACTTTTTTAAAAAATATCTTTTAAATATTGATGAATTTTCAAAAGGAAAAGAATTAAATCAATACACTCTAAATAATCAGCTCATCACTAATGCTATCTGCTTTGAAGCTACAAAAGAAAAACTTTACAAACACTCAAAAATCATCATCGCTATTTCAAACAATGCTTGGTTTAATTTTTCAAGTGAGTATAAATTACAAAATTTTCTAATGCGTTTTTATGCAAATAATTATAATGTAAGTATATATCATGCAGTTAATGGAAAAGAAAATGCAGTAATTAAGCCAAAAGAAGTATTGATTTTAAAGATAAAAGAAAAACTTTTAAAGCAAAATGAAGCTTAAAAGCTTCATTTTATAATGCCTTAAATTCATCAAGTGCGTCTAATTTTTCCCAAGGATAATCAGCTTGACCCACTTGACCACGAGCAGCTACATCAGCATACATGAAAGTATCTTTACTTGGTTTATCAAGATTGAATTTATTTTTAATCCAATTTGGAGTTAATGGGAAAGTTTTCATCACAAAATCACTTAAAATATCATCATCTAATCTTGTATTTGTTCCCATGCAATCCACACTTACAGAAGTTGGTTTAGCCACACCTATAGCATAAGAAAGTTGTACTATACATTTTTTAGCAAGCCCTGCTGCTACAATATTTTTAGCAAGCCATCTTGCAGCATAAAGTCCACTTCTATCAACTTTAGTATAGTCTTTAGAAGATTGTGCACCACCTCCTATTGGAGCATAGCCACCAAAGCTATCTACTATAAGCTTTCTTCCTGTTAAACCACTATCATGTAATGAGCTGTGATTTACATATTTTCCCGTTGGGTTGATTAAAATTCTTGTTTTTTCTGGGCAAAAAAGCTCTTTTGGTAAATTTGAATCCAAAATCAAATCCATCACCAAAGCTCTTAAATCTTCTATTTTCATACTTTCAACACAAGGAGCTGAAACTACAATAGTATGGATACTTTGAGGTTTGCAATTTTCAAAATTTTCTTTATTTGCATAATCAATTGTAACTTGAGTTTTAATATCTACTCCAAGTTTATCAGGATTGTTTTTTGCAAACTCATATACTTTATCACAAAGCATTCTAGCATAAGAAATAGCTGCTGGCATATATTCTTTTGCTTCATTGCTTGCAAAACCAAACATTATACCTTGATCACCTGCTCCAATCTCTCCATCTTCTTGATCAACACCTTGATTGATATCAGGACTTTGCTCATTTAAAAATACCATTACATCTAAATCATCAGGGTGCAAACATTGTTTTTTGCTAAAATGCGGATTTCCATTGTAACCAATATCTGCTAGAGCTTTTTTTACAATATTTTCATAATCTTGTTTTTCTAGTTTATATTTTGATTTAATCTCACCACCAATTACTACTTTATTTCCTGCTACAAAAACCTCACTAGCAACCCTTGAGTCTTTATCATGAGTTAAAAAGGCATCAACTATAGAATCAGCTATAATATCAGCACATTTATCAGGATGTCCTGCACTAACAACTTCAGAAGTAAATAAATACATATTTTATATTCCTTGCATCATCTTTTTCGTTAAATTAAAAATTTTCTAAAATATAATAACATAAGCTAACTTAAAATTCAAAAAGCTTATTTAAGCTTTACTTTGCTAGAATAAATTTAAATTTATCACTACAAAAAAAGGTAAGAAATGAGTTTATTTTCTTATGCAATCAAACGCTATAAAGATGGAAATCTTATTTTACAAATTTGCATAGGTATTGTTTTAGGAATTTTAGTAGGTATTTTTTCTAAAGATTTAGCTATTTTTGCAAATATTTTTGGTGCTTTATTTACAGGTGCATTAAAAGCTATAGCGCCAATTTTAGTTTTTATTTTAATTTTAACAACCATTTGCACAAAAGAATTTAATCATGGAAGTGAGAAAATAAAACACATTATTTTCTTGTATATTTTTGGAACCTTTTTAGCTTCTTTAAGCGCAGTTAGTATAAGTTTTATCTTTCCTGTAGAATTAGTATTAACCGATATTGAAAAAGCTTCCACTACAAGCCCTGCGCATATAGGCGAAGTATTTAAAACCTTACTTTTTCAAGTAGTAGACAATCCGATCCATGCCTTATCTTCAGGAAATTATTTAAGCATATTAGCTTGGGCTATTGGTGGAGGTTTTGCTCTAAGACATTGCTCTAATGATGCAAAACAACTTTTTACTGATATAAACGAGGGTGTATTAAAAATTGTTAAATTTATAGTCAAGCTTGCTCCTTTTGGAATTTTTGGACTTGTGGCTAATTCAGTTGCTCAAACAGGAGCAGCAGGACTTTTTAGTTATATTAAATTATTAATAATTTTAGTTTTGACTATGTTTTTTGTAGCTTTTGTGATTAATGCTTTAATTGTCTTTGCTTATACAAAGAAAAATCCTTATCCTTTGATTTTTATTTGTTTAAAACATAGTGCTGTTTTTGCATTTTTTACAAGAAGTTCTGCAGCAAATATTCCTGTAAATATGGCACTTTGCTCCAAATTAAATATCAATAATAACCTATATAGCATTTCTATTCCACTAGGTGCTACGATTAATATGGCAGGAGCAGCTGTAACTATAGCTATACTAAGTCTTGCAGCAGCTCACACAGTAGGTATTGAAATAAATTTTTTACAAGCTATGCTTTTGAGTGTTTTAGCCGCATTTGCAGCTTGTGGAGCTAGTGGGGTTGCTGGGGGTTCACTCTTACTTATACCACTTGCTTGCTCTTTGTTTAATATTGATTATGACATAGCTATGCAAGTAGTTGCGGTTGGTTTTATCATAGGGGTTATCCAAGATAGTGTTGAAACTGCATTAAATAGCTCAACAGATGTTTTATTTAGTGCTATTTGTTCAGATAATGAGCTTAATTTAAAAATTTAAGGAGGGCTTATGAGGCATTTAATTACTACAAAAGATTTTAACAATGATGAAATCTTGGCTTTATTTAAAGAAGCAAAAGAATTTTTGGATGAAAAACCGCGTACATTTTTAAAAGGAAAAAGTGTTACAACAATTTTCTTTGAAAATTCAACACGCACTCAATCAAGCTTTGAAACAGCCGCAAGAAGACTAGGTGCTAAAGTTTTAAAATTAGATGTTTCAAGAAGTAGTTCAAGCAAAGGTGAAACACTTTTTGATACTGCTGCGAATTTAGATGCAATGACACCAAGTGCTATTGTAGTTAGACACAAAAACTCAGGTGTGCCTCATACTTTAGCAAATTATACTCATTGTCCTATAGTTAATGGGGGTGATGGCAAGCATGCTCATCCTACCCAAGCTTTACTTGATCTTTTTACTATAATGGAGCATTTTGATTATAATGTCAAAGGTAAAAAAATAGCCATAGTAGGAGATATTAAAAACTCACGCGTTGCTGCTTCAAATTTAGAATTATTACCTCGTTTTGGTATTGATATCACCCTAGTAGCCCCACCTCATTTTATGCCAAATTATCCTATCAAAAAAACAAATAAACTAAAAGAAGTTATTGATGATGTTGATATTATCATGAGTCTTAGAACGCAAACTGAAAGACACAATATTCCAACCTATGCATCACTTAAAGATTATGCAAATGATTTTTGTATTAGCAAAGATTTAATAAAAGATAAAAATCTCATTATCTTACATCCTGGTCCTGTACATAGAAATATCGATATTAGCGATGAAGTAATGGCTGATAAAAGATGTAAGGTTTTAACTCAAGTTAAAAATGGTGTTGCCATTAGAATGGCTGTATTAAAAAAACTCATTTTAGAAAGCTAAAATCATGCAAAATTGGAACTTAAGTACATTATTTAAAGATGAGCAAGAATTAAATCTTTTTTTACAAAAAACCCAAGATGAAGCTTGTGAATTTAAAAAACAATATGAAAATAATCTTCATAGTTTAAGCAATGAGCAATTCTTGCAAGCTTTAAAAAACTATGAAGAATTAATCTTAAAACTTTCTCACATACTAACCTATGTGTATTTAAATTTTGCTCAAGATACTACCAAAGGTGCTTTTTATGCAAAATATGAAAATTTAAGTAAAAAAATAGAAGAAAATCTTTTATTTTTTGAACTTGAATTTTGCGAGTTAAAAGAAGAAAAAAGTAAAACTTTCATCACATTTTGTAAAGATTATGAGTTTTATTTAAATAATCTTATCAAACACAAAAAACACAATCTTTCTAAAAAAGAAGAAAGAGTTATCCTAACTCTATCAAGTACAGGTTCAAATGCATTTGCAAGATTATTTGATGAAACCTTTAGTGCTTTAAAATTTAATTTTGAAGGACAAAAATTAAGTGAGGAAGAAATTCTAAGCAAGCTTTATGATAAAGATAGAAGCATTAGAAAAAAAGCTTCAAAATGCTTTAGCAAAACTTTAAAAAAACAAAACAAGCTTTTAGTATATATTTTTAATATGATTAAAAGTGAACTTGCTAATATTTGTGAGTTAAGATCTTATGAAAGTCCAGAAACCCCAAGACATATAAGAAATCAAATTTCTAAAAAAAGTGTTGATGCGCTTATTAGTGCTAGCGAGAATAGCTTTGATATTGTTTCTAAATTTTATAATGCAAAGAAAAAAATTCTAGGGTATAAAAAGTTAAAAGATTATGATCGTTATGCACCTATTGGAAAAGAAATGCAAGTTGATTTTGATCAAGGAAAGGATATAGTTTTAAAAGCCTTTGAAAAATTTTCTAAAGATTTTTATATGATAGCAAAAGAAGCTTTTGAGAATAATTGGATTGATATCTATCCTAAAGAATTTAAACAAAGTGGAGCATTTTCTCACTCAAGCACGCCGCTAAGCCATCCTTTCATACTTTTAAACTATACCAAGCAAAGACGTGATCTTTTCACTCTAGCACATGAGCTAGGCCACACTATACATCAAAAACTTTCTTATAAAGTAAGTTTTTTAAATCAAGATACACCTCTAACTACAGCAGAAACTGCTTCAGTGTTTGCGGAAATGTTGATTTTTGATTATATTAAAGAAATTTTAGACAAAGAAGAACTTTTATCTTTATATGCAGCAAAAATTGAAGATATTTTTGCTACTCTTTATAGACAAATTAATTTTACTACTTTTGAACGCAGATTTCATGCTAAAAAAGAAGAGCTAAGTGCTCAAGAACTAAGTGAAATTTGGCTTGAAGAATCAAGAAAAATGTTTCAAGATAGCGTAGTTTTAACCAAAAACTATGCTCTTTGGTATTCTTATATACCACATTTTATACACTCTCCATTTTACTGCTATGCTTATGCTTATGCACAACTTTTAGTTTTAGCACTCTATGGTCTATATAAAAGTGGTAAATGCTCTAATTTTACTTCAATTTATATCAAATTTTTAAGTAGCGGGGGAAGTAAAAGCCCAAAAGAACTTGTAGCTATGTTTGGCTTTGATATAGAAAGTGATGAATTTTGGAATATAGGCTTAGAGCAAGTTAGGATACTAGTAGATGAATTTTTAAGGCTAAGTAATGATTGATAAAATTTTAAATAATAAAAATTTTATAACTTTAATGCAAAAAAGCATTTATGAATGTTTGCAAATTTTAATCCAAGAAGATATTGAGTTTAATATCATTGTAAATACTAAATTTGTTACACTCGAACCTCCTTTACCACCAGAATTAGATGTAGTGAGTAAAAATCCTTATTGTCTTTTTGCACTTGGTGGTTATACTTTTAAATCCATAGTTTTAACAAATGAGCATATAGAATTTCATGCAGGTTTTGGGCCTGATGATTTTGCAACCTTTGTGAAAGTGGATTTAGGGGCAATTACTCAAATTCAAGTTGAAGATAATATCATTTTTGTCAATTTTTCAAACTATTTTAAAAAGCAAAATGATCAAAAGTTAAAAGAAAAATCCATGAATGCTTTTTTAAACAATCCCAGCAATAAAGATTTATTTAAAAAATGAGTTTTTTTGAAGGTTTAAATGATAGCCAAAAAGAAGCTATCATGCATATTGATGGAGCTATGCTGATACTAGCAGGTGCAGGTAGTGGAAAGACTAAAACCATTACCACTAGACTTGCCTATTTAATCGATCATGTAGGTATTCCTGCGCAAAATACCCTCACGCTAACCTTTACAAATAAAGCTGCTAATGTAATGAAAACAAGAGCCTTAGCACTTTTACAAGATCAAAATTTACATAATCCCCTTTTATGTACTTTTCATAAATTTGGTTTGTTATTTTTAAGACTTTATAGCGAAAGAATTAATAGAGCAAATAATTTTGTCGTTATCGATACAGATGATAAAAAGAAAATACTAAAAGATTTAGCTAGCGAAAATTTACAAAGCTCTTTAGCAAGCATAGGTGCTTATATTTCAAATTTTAAAAATCAAAGCAAAAGCGCTCAAGAAATACGCAAAGAATTAGAATTTTTAAAAGATGAAAAAAACAAAAATTACGAAGAAATCATTCATTTATATGAGCAATATGAGCATTTTTTAATCCAAAATAATTTCATGGATTTTGATGATTTACTCATGCTAACTAATAAAATTTTAGAAGATGAACAATTTGCACAAGAGCAAAGTCAAAAATATACCTATATAACAGTAGATGAGTATCAAGATACCAATGCCTTGCAATATCAAATTCTAAAAAAACTTTGCGTATCTCATGAAAATATTTGCGTGGTGGGTGATGATGATCAAAGTATTTATGGTTGGCGTGGAGCTAAAATAGAAAATATCTTAAATTTCAAAGAACAATTTAACAATGTAAAATTAGTAAAACTAGAGCAAAATTATCGCTCAACTAGCGCTATTTTGCAAGCTGCAAATGAGCTTATAGAGCATAATAGAAAAAGACTAGGAAAAACTTTGATTTGCACCAAAGATGAGGGCGAAGAAATTACAATTTTACAAAATGATGATGAAAAAATTGAAAGTTTTAAAGTCGCAAGAGAAGTTTCAAAACTTTTAAACTCGGGGATTAATCCTAGTGAAATAGCCATACTTTATAGAGTAAATGCCCTATCTCGTGCTCTTGAAGAAGCTTTTAGCAAAGAAAAAATTCCTTTTAAATTGCTAAGTGGAATTCGTTTTTATGAAAGAGCTGAAATTAAAGATATTATTTCTTATTTAAGATTGCTTTCAAATTTAAATGATGATTATTCTTTTAAACGCATTATCAACCGCCCTAAAAGAAACTTTGGTAATGCAAGTTTAGAAAAGCTAGAAAATTATGCCAAAGAAAATCATTTGTCTTTATTTGAAAGCCTATGTGCTTTGCAAGGAAGTGGTTTTTTTAGTAAAAAAACGGACAAAGAATTAGAAAAATTCATACTAAGCATACACAAAATCAAAGAAAAAGATGATTTGCTTGCAATGATTTTAGCCTTAGAAGAAGAATTTAAAATCAAAGAATTTTGCAAAGATAATCCAGAGGGCGAAGATAAACTTTTAAATATAGATGAACTTTATGCTAATTTAAAAGATAAAATTACTCATGGAAATTATAATGGCTTAGATGATATTTTAAATGAAATTTCTTTACTTAATGAGCAAGATGGACTTGATAAAGAAAGTATTTGTATTATGAGTATTCATGCAAGCAAAGGACTTGAGTTTGATTATGTTTTTATCATAGGTTTAGAAGAAGGATTTTTCCCACTCACTAGCGAATCAAGTAATATAGAAGAAGAAAGAAGACTTGCCTATGTAGCAATCACTAGAGCCAAGAAAAAACTTTATTTAAGTTATGCTAATTCTAGATTTTATAAAGGAAGTCGCACAAGATTAGAAAAAAGTAGATTTTTTGGCGAGAGTAATGTAATCAAAAAAGAATTAACACTAGATCATCAAAAAAATTGCTACAAAAAAGGCGATTTAATCAAACATAAAATTTTTGGCATAGGCAGAGTCACTGGGGTAAGTAAAATAGGCGCTGAAGAAAAACTCACGATTAATTTTGGAGGCATAGAAAGAATGATAATGTCAAGTTTTGTGGAAAAAGTGATATGAATAAACTTTTTGTAGCTTATAAACCAAGCGGTATGAGTTCTAATGCTTTTTTAGGCAAACTCAAGAAAAAATATAAAAATAAAAAAGCAGGTTTTTCAGGAACACTTGATCCTTTTGCAAAAGGTGTTTTACTCATAGCCTTTGATCAATACACAAAACTTTTTCGTTTTTTTGATAAAAATCCAAAAGTTTATAAAGCAACACTTTGGTTAGGCGCGCATTCACTAAGCCTTGATAATCAAAATATCAAAGAAATCAATCTTATAAATGCTTTTGAAGAAAAAGTTTTAGAACAAATTAAAAATGAACTTTTAGGTAAAATCACCTACACCCCACCCGCATTTTGTGCAAAAAAAATAGATGGGGTGCGCTCTTATGAGCTTGCAAAAAGAGGTTTTGAAGTCAATTTAAAGCCTTGTGTTATGGAAATTTTTTATACTAAAATTCTACATTACAACCATCCCTTTTTAACCATAGAAATAGCAGTTAGTGAGGGTTCTTATATACGCTCTTATTGTGAATTATTTGCTAGAAAACTTGGTATTAAAGCCACACTAAGCTCATTAGAGCGTTTAAGCGAAGGAGGGTTTTTTTATGAGAATGAAAAGGAGTTAAATCCTTTAGCTTATTTAAATCTTAGAAAAAATACGATAAAATATCCCCAAAAATTACACAATGGACAAAAAATATTTTTGGACGATTTGGAAATTCAAGAAGAAGGTAGCTATATTTTAGAAGAAAAAGATTTTTTTTCTATCATTTCTATCCAAGATAATCAAGTGCAATATTATTTAAATAAGGTATTAAAATGTTAATTTTATCAAGAAAAGAAAATGAAAGTATAAAAATCGGAGATGATATAGAAATCAAAGTAGTTCAAACAGGCAAAGGCTATGCTAAAATAGGCATCGAAGCTCCAAAGTCTTTAATGATACTACGCAAAGAGCTTATCGAGCAAGTAAAAAGTGAAAATTTACATGCAATTAGCGATGAAACGATAAAACTTGACGATCTAAGTAAAAAGCTTAAAAAATGAAAGCTTACGCAAAAGCTAATATTTTTTTAAAAATCATAGGAATTGACTCAAGATCTTATCATTTATTACAATCACGCTTTGTTTTATTAAAAGATATTTTTGATGAGCTAAGCTTTAGTGATGAAAAAACTAAAGAAGGATTTGAAATTATTGGAAATTTTACTCAAGATACTATCATACACAAAGCTTATAAAGAATTAGAAAATTTAGGTTTTTCTAATGAATTAAATGAATTTTTTAAAGACAAAAGTTTAAAGCTTATCAAAAACATTCCCATAGGTGGAGGCCTTGGTGGAAGCAGTACCGATGCGGTTGTATTTTTATTAATGATCAACGAAACTTTAAATTTAAAACTCAATCAACAACAACTTAAACAAATCTGCCAAAACCTTGGCTCTGATTTAATCTTTTTTTTAAGCGGATATAATAGTGCAAATGTTAGCGGGTGTGGCGAGATTGTAGAATATTTTGAAGATGATTTTAGCCAACTTGATTTTACTTTTCCTGCTATTGAATGTTCAAGCGCAAAAGTATATAAAGCTTTTGATGAAAGTTCATATGATTTAACAGCGAATTTAAATTTAGCCAAAACACTTAAAACACTCAAAACAAGTGAAATTTTAGAGTATAAAAATACTGATTTAAACGACTTATTTGCTCCTTGTGTAAAAATTTATCCTAAAATGCAAACTTTTCTTAATGAGGCTTATTTTTTAAGTGGAAGTGGAAGTGGAGTTTTTAAGGCTAAATGATGAAAAAAACTATAGTAAAAAACAAAAAAGCTTTTTTTGATTATGAAATTTTGGAAAAATTTGAAGCAGGTATTGTTTTAAAAGGTTCTGAAGTAGTGGCATTAAGAGCTAGTAGAGCAAATTTGAAAGATTCTTTTGTGCGTATTATCAAAGGTGAAATTTTCTTACTTAATGCTCATATTTCTCATCTTAGCACTACACATTCTTTTTATAAGCATGATGAAAAAGGTGCGCGAAAACTTTTAATGCATAAAAAGCAAATCGATAGGCTTTTTGGTAAAATTAGCACCCAAGGCTTTACTATAGTGCCATTAGAACTTTATTTTAATGAAAAAAATAAAGCAAAAGTCTTAATAGCCTTAGCCAAAGGAAAAAACTTACACGATAAAAGAGAAAGCTTAAAGAAAAAACAAGCAGATCTTGAAGCAAGAGCTGCTATGAAAAATCATTATTAAAAAAGGATTTTGATGAAAAAAATTACTTATTTATTTTTTACATTTGCTTTTGCATTTTTAATAAATGCTTGCTCAAGTGAAGAAAAAATCGAAAATGAATTTGCATTTGCTGAGTATAAAATGGGTGATGAAATTCTTTTAAAAAGTGTCAATGGTGGCGAGAAAACCCTAGTAAGAACACAAAATGGTTTTGTAGTAAAAGGTGAAGAGGGTAAAATTTTAATGTTTGATTTTTTTGGAACCTTTTGCACACCTTGTCAAGAAGAAGCCGCTCATCTAACAAGTTTGTGGCAAAAAAATGCTGACAATTTTATCATCATAGGACTAAGTCATTTTGAAAATGTTAGCGATCAAGCTGTAAAAGATTTTGCCATTAAATATGGGGCGTATTATTTCTTAAGCAATTCTAAAGAAAATGATAGAATTGTTGCACAAGCATTAAAAGATATCAACTATCAAAGCATGGAACAACTTCCTTTTAAAGTAGTTTTAAAAGATGGGAATTATCAAGATCTAACAGATTTTTGGAATAAAGACTCAAAAAGTTATGTGAAATATTATCTTGGAAAAGTTTCTACTGAGATTATGCAAGAAGATATTACTAGGATATTAAATGAGTCTAAAAAATGAAATTTTAGAACAACAAAAACTAGCAGAACCTAAAATGTTTAAGGTTTTGCTTTTAAATGATGATATTACCACCATGGATTTTGTAATTGAAATTTTAATGAATATTTTTCATCATGATTTTGAAAAAGCAAGTGCAATTATGCTTGAAATCCATCATCAAGGAAGCGGAGTTTGTGGCATATACACAGAAGAAATTGCACTTAGCAAAAAACAGCAAGTTGACATGGCAGCGAAAAATAATGATTTTCCACTCCAAACAAGGATAGAAGAACAATGAAATATAAAGAATTGATTGACTCATTTATACCAAATGCAAGACATTTAAGCTTTATCAATCATCATGAATTTATCACTTGTGAGCATTTACTTTTTGCTTTAGTTAAGCTTAGCAATGATTTTAAAAATCTACTTGAAGAAATCGGAGATGGTGATTTACAAGGCTTTGAAAATGAATTAAAAAATTATCTAGCTAAAAATAATGAAATTTTAAAAAAAGAAATAGAACCTATTTTTTCTGTGATCTTGGAAAATATATTACACAAGCTAAATGCAAAAAATCAAACAAGTGTGATTGATTTTATCATTGCACTTTGCAAAGAAGAAAAAGCTTATTCTTATAATATCTTAAAAAAACACCTAATAGAAGAAGAAAAAATAAAAGAATTGTTACAAAATGCTGAATTTGAAAATTTAAAAACCCATACCATAGAGCTAGTTGAGCTTGCAAAAAAAGGCAAAATAGATCCTGTTATAGGTAGGAAATTTGAACTTGAAAGAATGATGCAAATTCTAAGCCGTCGTAAGAAAAATAATCCTATTTTAGTTGGTGAACCAGGTGTTGGTAAAAGTGCCATTATAGATGGGCTAGCACTAGCTATAGCTGAAGAAAAAGTGCCAAAACATTTAAAAAACTCAAAAATTTATAGCCTTGATATGACAAGCTTACTTTCGGGGACAAAATATAGGGGTGATTTTGAAAAAAGGTTAAAAGATATCATTAAAGAATTAGAAAATATCCCTAATGCTATTTTATTTATAGATGAAATTCACACCATAGTAGGAACCGGCGCAAGCAATGAAAGTCATGCAGATATGTCAAATTTATTAAAACCTGCATTAAGTAATGGCAATATCAAATGCATAGGTGCAACTACTTTCATAGAATACAAAAATACCTTTGATAAAAACAAAGCTCTAAGTAGAAGATTTGCAAAAATTGATATAGATGAGCCAAGTGAAGAAGAATGTTTTTTGATCTTGCAAGGCTTAAAAAGCAAATATGAAAATTTTCACAAAATCAAAATCAGTGATGAAATTTTACAAACAAGTATAAAACTAGCAAAACAATTTTTACATGATAAATTTTTACCCGATAGTGCAATTGATTTAATTGATGAACTTGGTGCAAGCTTTGCTTTAGAAGATAAAAAAAGTAAAAAAATAGTAAAAATAAAAGATTTAGAAAATACTTTAGCAAGAATGACACATTCTCATAAAATTTATGAAAGTGATCAAGGTAAAATCTTAAAAAATTTAGAGCAAAACTTAAAGCAAAATATTTTTGGACAAGATGAAGCCATTAAAGCTTTGTGTTCTATTTTAAAACAAAGCTATGCGGGGTTAAAAGGCAAAAATATCCCAAAAGGCGTGTTTTTATTTACCGGTTCAAGTGGAGTTGGTAAAACCGAACTTGCAAAAAATTTAGCACAAATTTTAAACCTTAATCTTGAAAGGTTTGACATGAGTGAATACTCGCAAAAACATGATGTGAGCAAACTCATAGGAACTTCAGCAGGTTATGTGGGCTATGAAGATGGTGGCTTGCTTAGTAATAGTATTAGAAAAAATCCTTTTAGCGTGGTCTTATTTGATGAGATAGAAAAAGCTCATCCTGATTTAACTAATACCTTTTTACAAATTTTTGATAATGCAAGTTTAACAGATAATAGTGGATTAAAAGCTGATTTTAAAAATACTATTATCATTATGACTTCAAATTTAGGTCTCAAAGAAAGTAATGAGCTCGGTTTTTTAAGCAGTGATAAAGAAAAAAGTAATAAAGCTATAAAAGATTTCTTCGCACCTGAATTTATCAACCGTATAGATAAAATCATTCATTTTAATGACTTAAGCCAAGAAATTTTAGAACAAATCGTTCAAAAAGAACTAGATTTAATGGCAAAAAATTTAAACAACATCACCATGGAAGCTGATAAAAAAGTAAAAGAATTTCTTGCTAAAAAAACTAATAATAAAGAATTTGGAGTAAGATTATTAAAACGCATTATTGCCGAAGAATTAGGCGAGAGATTAAGTGATGAAATTTTATTTGGAAAATTAAAAAATGGCGGTAAATTAAAACTCAAACTTTCCAAAAATGAAAAAATTGAATTTGTATTCTAAACTTTTAAAAAGCCCTGATGATGCGCCTGTTTTTATTAGTGAAAAACTAGAAGTAGATTTTATACCTCATGCTTATAGCTTAGGGCTTTTTCCATGGACTAGCAATCCTGTTACTTGGTGGTGCCCTTCTCCTAGAATGGTGCTTTTACCTGATGAAGTGCGCATACAAAAAAGCATAAAAAAAGCTTTAAAAACTTATGAAATAAGACTTAATTTTGATTTTAACTCGCTTATAAATCATTGTGCAAAAAGAAAAAAAACTTGGATAAGTCAAGAATTTATACAAGTTTATACAAAGCTTTTTGAGCAAAATTTAGCTCATAGTGTTGAAGTTTATGAAAATGATGTTTTAATCGGCGGTTTATACGGACTTATAATAGGTAAAATATTTTTTGGTGAAAGTATGATAAGTCTTAAAAAAGATGCCTCAAAAGTAGCTCTAATAAGACTTTGTGAGCTTTTAAAACCATATGATTTTTTAATAGATTGTCAAGTGCCTAATGAGCATTTAAAATTTATGGGTGCTAAAGAAATGACAAAAAAAGATTTTTTGAAAACACTAGAAAAAAAAGTTTCACTTGAAAGTGGCTTTAAAAATTTCAAAAATTTACTATAAAAAGATATACTTATACATAAATAAAATTGCATAAATATTTTGGAATGATTTTTGCTTTTAGTCTATAAAAGCTTTATTTTAAAGGAAAAATTATGATAAGCCCTTTTAAGTCAAAAGAACTTATTGTTGATGCTTTAGCAGGAAGAAACCTAAGAAGTCAAATGATTAATTCTAACCTTGCAAATGTTGATACTCCTTTTTATAAAGCAAGAGATATAGAATTTGAAACTGCTTTAGTTAATAGAGCAAATGAAATTTTCAAAAAAAAAGATACTAAAGAGCTTGAATTAGCAAGCACAAATACAAATCATCAAAAGCCTTGGAAATTTCCAGATCCTAATAAATCAACTATTTATTTAAGAGATGGACATTTAGCAAGAAATGACGCAAATACAGTAGATCTTGATGTAGAAACTACTGAAATGAGCAAAAATACTATGATGATTTCTGCTTTAGATGGTGTTTTAAGAAGACAAAGTAATATTTTTTCAACCATCATAGAAACAAGCTCTAAATTAGGCTAGGAGAAAAATAATGGCTTATTTAAGTGATTTTGATATTAGTGGATATGGACTTAGTGCTCAACGCTTTAGAATGAATGTAATTAGCTCAAATATAGCTAATGCTAATACTACTAGAACAACAGAAGGTGGTCCATATAGAAGAAGAGAAGTGATTTTTAAAGCAACTGATTTTAACGAATTGCTAAACAAGCAAATAGCTAAAGATAATAATTTTTTAAAATATGAAAATCCTTTAAACGATCCTGCTTCACAAAAAGATGCAAAACCTGCTATAATGAGCGTAGTAGTTGATAAAGTTGTAAGAGATGATAAAGATTTTCGTATGAAATTTGACCCATCTCATCCAGATGCGAATGAACAAGGTTATGTTGCTTATCCAAATATAAATCCTGTTATTGAAATGGCCGATTTAATAGAAGCAACAAGAGCTTATCAAGCTAATGTAAGTGCCTTTACTAGCACCAAAACTATAGCACAAAGTGCAATAGATTTACTAAGAGGTTAATAAATGAACACTATTAATGGTATAAATCAATTTAACAATGTTAATAACAAAAACAATAATAACAACACAAGCAACATAGGAGATGAGTTTTCGAGTTTATTAAAAAATTCCATCAACGATCTTAATAAAACTCAAGAAACCGCCGAAGCTGCTATGGTAGACATTGCAACAGGTGAAGTCAAAGACTTACATCAAGCTGCAATTGCGATTAGCAAAGCTGAATCAAGTATGAAATTTATGCTTGAAGTTAGAAATAAGGCTATAAACGCATATAAAGAAATTTCAAGAACTCAAATTTAATATATGCTTTCAAACACCATTAGAAATAGGGTTTCAAAAGTAGCTTTTGCTTTTTGTATGGCTCTGTTTTTTATGGCCTTATTTTTACTTTCTACTTTTTTTCTAACCTCAAAACGCCATATACCAAACACTCAAAAAGAACAATATTTTTCCGCTCTTAGAGGTAATATCATCACAAGCGATAATTTTACCGTAACTTCTAGTAGGCAAATTTATAGAGCTGAAATTGATCTAAGGAGCTTAAATCCCGATAAAAAGGATTTGTTTTTAACTCTTTTTCAAATTTATAGTGGCGCAAGTGATGAACAAATGCAAGATATAAAAAAAAGAATGCTTGCAAAGAAAAAAAGAAGTTATAATTTTATTTTACTCCAAGATATTAACTCAAAAGACGCAAGTTATTTAAAAGAACTAGCTAAAAAACTTTATACTCAAGGTTTTTTTAAATCCTTCACAAATAATAATGGCAGAGTGGAGACAAGAGGGCTTGATATTATAGAACACAAAGAAGATCGTGTATATATGCCAAAAGATTCACTTACTCCAATCATAGGCTACACAAGAACCTATATGGATGAGCAAAGTGAAATTTTTAAAAATGTCGGCATAAAAGGTTTGGAAAAATACTATAATGAATGTTTAAATCCTTTGCAAAATGCTAAAATTCAAGGTTTAAGAGATATAGGTGGTAATATCATCTTGAATTTGCATTCTTATGAACAACGCAAAATAGATGGTTGTAATTTATACTTAAATATTTCCTTAAAACTTCAAAAAGGTTTAGAAAAAGCTATCGATAAAAGAAATGAAGATCTAAAAGCCAATGAAATTATAGTTGCCATCATGGAAAGTAAAAGCGGAAAAATTCTAGCACTTGCTAGCTCAAGAAGATATGATCCGCAAAATCGCGGAAAAGATCTATCTGTACTCAATGCAAGTGCCATAGAATATGGCTATGAAGCAGGATCTGTTATAAAACCTTTTATATTTACCACTGCATTAATGCTTGATAAAATCAAAGTTGATGAAATCATTGATACTCAAGGTGGACAATACAAACTTGGTCGTTTTACTATACGCGATGATCACAAAAAAAACAAAATGAGCATGGAAGAAGTTATTACTTACTCTTCAAATGTCGGTATGATTAAAATTGCCCAAAGATTAAGTAATCTTGAAATCATCTCAGGACTTAGAATTTTTCGTTTTGGAGAAAAAAGCGGTATTGATCTTCCTTATGAGCAAAAAGGAGAAATACCAAATCCAAAAAGATTAAGAGAAGTTGAAAAATCTGTATTAAGTTATGGTTATGGCTTGAAAACAACTTTTATACAACTTTTAGCTGCTTATAATGTATTTAACAATGATGGAATTTACATCACCCCACAAATTGCAAATAAAATTTATCAAGATGGGCGTTTAATAAAACTTGATGATGAAGTTAAGAAAGAAAAAATTCTTTCAAGCAAAGCTGCCAAAGAAATGCAGCAAATTTTAATTAATGTTATAGAAAAAGGAACCGGTAAAAAAGCACGAACTCAAGGTATCATTATAGGTGGAAAAACGGGTACAGCTAGGATTGCTGAAAGAAAAGGCTATACTTCAAATCGCTATAATGCCTCGTTTTTTGGCTTTGCAAATGATGAGAAAAATACCTATACCATTGGAGTTTTAGTAAGACATCCTACCAAAGCTTATAGTTATTATGCCGCACAAAGTGCTTTACCTATGTTTAAAGATACAGTAAATCTTTTGATTAAAGAAAGTTATTTAAAACCCATAGAAAGCAAAAACAATGACATTAAAAAATAAAATTACAATAATAATCTTTTTTTATATTGATTTTTTGTTTCGCTTATTTAAAGTATTGGGTTTTATTATTTATAACTTTACTTGTGTTTTTAGTTATATTGTATTTACTCAAACTACAATCAAAAAAGATAATCCACAAACCAAAAACAAAAGAAACTCTTAAATATTTGATACTATCAGATATTCCGCTTAAAAATATAGATACAAGTTTAATTCAAGATATGAGCTATTTATTTAGTAGTATTAGTGAAGAAAAATTTATAGGTATAGAAACTTGGGATACAAGTAATGTTGACAACATGGAAGGGATGTTTTTAGGATGTAAAAATTTTAATTCCTATATCAACAACTGAGATGTAAGCAAAGTAAAAAACATGGCTAAAATGTTTCAAGGGTGTGAAAATTTTAATCAAGCTCTAGATAAATGGAATACATCTAATCTTGTTAATACACATAAAATGTTTCAAGGATGTAAAAAATTTAATCAAAATATTAATTCTTGGAATACATCTAATCTAAGAATAACTTCTAAAATGTTTTATAATTGCATAAGTTTTAATCAATCTCTAGATAAATGGAATACACTTAAAATTACACATTCAAAATCTATGTTTGAAAATTGTAAAAATTTCATGCATTCACTTGATAATTGGGACATAAAAATATAACTATCAAAAATAATATGTTTAGTGACTGTTGCAAATCCATATTTTCTTTGGCAAATTTTAAACAATATGAGAAATTATTCAAAGACCACAAAAACAATACAACACAATCTTTTCTTTTTGGTAAAAAAGAATATGCTCATATGTATAATCCAAAAACCAAAAGCGAACTAAAAGCCTTAGTTGATGATTTAAATACAAGCCTTAAAGATATCAATGTAAGCAATATACAAGAAATGGATTGTTTATTTAAAAATAGCAAAAGAAAAGATTTTAGTGGTATAGAAGAATGGGATGTATCAAATGTAACAAGCATGAATGAAATGTTTTATGGATGTAAAAATTCAATCAAAATCTAAATAATTGGGACACAAAAAGTTTAAAGTCCATTGCTGGGATGTTTTACAATTGCAAAACATTTAACCAGCCACTAGATAAATGGAATACTAGCAAAATCATTAGCATGCACGCGGCTTTTGCTGGTTGTGAAAATTTCAATCAAAATCTAAATAATTGGGATACAACTAAAGTTATAAATATTAGTTATATGTTTTCAAATTGCTTTAGTTTTAATCAAGCTTTGGATAAATGGAATGTTTCAAATGTATTATGGATGGAATATGCATTTTTTTGTGAATCTATTTTCAAAATTCCTTTTTCAAAAACTCCAAAATTTAATCAAGATTTAAACAATTGGAATATTGATAGTGTTATAAGCACACAAAGTATGTTTAGTGGATGTATAAATTTCAATCAAAAACTATCAAACTGGAATTTAGAAAATATCCCGAGAAAAAATATATGTTTTTTAATACCGCTATAAAACATTAATATAAAAACTATATTTTTACTTGATTTAAAATAAACTCTATAAACTCATCACTATCATTAGGACATTTAATAAGCTCATAATCGCTTTTTGCTAAGTGCCTATATTCAACTCCAAGCTCGAAAATCGTTTCAGAGCAATCTATACAAAAAGATACAGGATAAATCAAAGCTTTTTGATCTAAATTTTCTAAAATATCACTTGTGTTAGGCTCAAGCCATTTAACTGGGCCTAGTTTTGATTGATATGATAAAATGATTTGGTCAAATTTATTTTTAAGTTTTTCTTTTAAAATATCCACATGCTCTTGCACATGTTTTTCATACAAATCACCTTTTTTAATCACTGAAAGTGGTAAAGAATGCGCAGAAAAAATCAAAGTTTTATAATCGTATTCTCTCTTTTTTTCTAAAATATGTTTTATAATCATTTCATTATAAAGTTCATCTTTATAAAAAACATCAATGATTTTTACATTAGCTTGGTTTTGGATATTTCTTAGCTCATTTTCCACTACTTCTAAAGAACTAGTTACAGTGGTTTTAGAATGATGGGGATACAGAGGAAATAAAATAATTTCATCATTTTTTTGAAAATCATATTTTGAAAAAACCTCATTTGCAAAAGGTGGTACATAAAGACTAATAAAATCGAATTTATATTCTCTAGTTTTAGAATTTAATTTATCACATAAACTTTGTGTGATTTGAGTAAGTGGGGATTTTCCACCCATTTTTTCATAGTTTTGTTTCATAGCTTTTAATCTTGATTTTCTTATCATAAAGGCTACAAATTTTCTTAAAAAAACATTTTTTATCCCTAAAATATAAGGATCATTAAACATATTTTTTAAAAAAACTTCACATTCATCAAGTTTATTAACCCCGCCCATATTTAAAAAAAATACATATTTCACTATCAAACACCTTCTAAAATTTCTTGCACTCTCAAAGCATCTTCAATGCTAGCTAAATTTTCACAAACCCCATTTTGTAAAAACTCAAAAAAAGCCTCATGCTCAGCATATAAAGGAGAATTTTTATATAAATTTGGAATTTTTTGCATATTAATAAAAAGTTCAAAATTTTTAAGATCAAGTTCATAAGTACGTTTTTTACCTAAAAGTGTGATCTTTCTTATAATACATTGTCCATTCCAACTATCATGGATATTTGCTAAAATATTTTCCAATTTTAAACCTATCATTACCTCATCTTCAAATTTATCATGATGAAAGCTTTTATAAATATTTACTTTTAAAATTTGTTCTTGACTTAAAAATCTAACTAAGTCAATATCATGCACACTAAGATCACTTAAAACACCCACATCATTTATTCTTTGTGGATAAGGAGAAATTCTTTGTATATTAATACTTATAATCTCATCTTCTAAAAGTTTTTCTTTTAAAGCTAAAATAACCGGATTAAATCTCTCGCAAAAGCCCACCCCTACTCTGACTTTATTTTCTCTAGCTTTTTGCTCTAAAATTAAAATTTCATCTACATTTAATGCCAAAGGCTTTTCTATTAAAACATTTTTTATTTTAGGAAAAACCTTTAAAGCTATATCTAAATGCGTATGAGTAGGCGTGGCAATGATAACACCATCAAGATTTTGCGCTAAAAAATCATCAAAATTTTTATGAAAAAAGTGTTTAAATTTATCTTTACAGAAAGGATCATAAAGATGAATTTCTTTTACTTTTAAATTACGCTCGAGTTCTCTTAAATGGTTTTTACCCATTTTACCAAGGCCTATAAGCCCTATTTTCATTTAAAAGCCTCAATCACTCTAATTTGGTGTTCTTCTTTTAAAAACGCACTCATAGGTAAGGATAAAATTTCATCACTTAATAGCTCTGTATTTGGCAAATCACCTTTTTTATGAGCAAGATAATCGAAAGCTTCTTGCAAATGAAGCCCCAAAGGATAATGCACCGCAGTAGGTATACCTTGCTCTTGTAATTTTTGCATGAATTTTTCTCTATTCTTTACACGCACGCTATATTGAGCCCAAGCACTCACAAAATCATCTTTTCTTGGCGGTAAAATACAATTTTTTAAATTTTCATCATAAACTTTTGCTATTACTTCTCTTTTTTTAATCTCTTCATCTAAGTATTTTAATTTCACATTTAAAACAGCCGCTTGGATGGTATCAAGCCTTCCATTAATACCGATGTATTTATGCTTATATCTTTGCACTTGTCCATGATTTAAATAAATTTTTATTTTTTGCGCTAATTCATCATCTTGGGTAAAAATCGCCCCGCCATCTCCATAAGCACCTAAAGGCTTAGACGGAAAAAAACTCGTGCAAGATATATCAGCTATAGCACATGATTTTATACCCTTTTGACTAGCTCCAAAACTTTGCGCACTATCTTCTATCAAAGCAATATTTTGACTTTTACAAAGTTCTTTTAAAGCAAATATATCAGGCATAAGCCCAAAAATACTCACAGCAATTACAGCTTTAGTTTTAGGCGTGATAGCGCTTTGAACTTTTTCTAAACTAAGATTATAATCTTTAAAATCAATATCTACAAAAACAGGCTTAGCACCGATTAGAGCAACCATTTCAGCCGTAGCTATAAAGGTAAAACTTGGCACTATTACCTCATCATCCCTACCCACACCCAAAGCCATCAAGGCTAAAAATAACGCGCTTGTACCACTTGAACAGCCTATTGCATATTTAACACCTACATATTTAGCCAAATTATTTTCAAATTCTTCTAATTTTGCACCACCTATAAAAGAGGTGCTTTGTAAAACTTCACCAATAGCCTCATCGATTTCATTTTTATAAGCATTATATTGAGCATTTAAGTCTATAAAAGGAATTTTCATTATATTAACCTTATAAATTTAAAATCATGATTATAAGATAGTTTTACTTAATTTAAAGTATTTTTGGTATTATTTTAAGCAAAAAACTAGCTAGGAAAATCTATGGATATAAGAAAAGAATATTTAGAATTTTTTAAATCAAAAGGACATGAAATCACTCCTTCAAGCCCTTTGGTGCCTGATGATGCAACTTTACTTTTTACTAATGCAGGTATGGTACCTTTTAAAAGCATATTTACCGGAGAAGTGCCACGCCCCAATCCTCCGCGCAAAACAAGCTGTCAAACTTGTATAAGAGCCGGTGGAAAACATAATGACTTAGACAATGTAGGCTATACAGCAAGACATCATACTTTCTTTGAAATGCTTGGGAATTTTAGTTTTGGAGATTATTTTAAAGAACAAGCCATTGCTTATGCTTGGGAATTTGTAACTGAAGTTTTAAAATTACCTAAAGAAAAATTATATGTAACCGTTCATGAAAGTGATGATGAAGCATATGAGCTTTGGCAAAAGCATATAGAAAAAGAAAGAATTTATAAATTTGGCGATAAAGATAATTTCTGGCAAATGGGCGATACTGGACCATGTGGGCCTTGTAGTGAAATTTTTTATGATCAAGGCGCTGAATATTTTAATTCTAGTGAAGATTATATGGGTGGAGATGGAGATAGGTTCTTAGAAATTTGGAACCTAGTTTTTATGCAGTATGAAAGAAGTGCAGATGGAACGCTTACTCCATTACCAAAACCAAGTATTGATACAGGCATGGGGCTTGAAAGAGTTAGTGCTATAAAAGAAGGAAAATTTAGTAATTTTGATAGTTCTTTGTTTATGCCTATTATTGAGAGTATTGCAAAACTTTGCGGTAAAACTTATACCTATGAAAGCGGAGCTAGTTATAGAGTAATTGCTGATCATATAAGATCAAGTGTATTTTTACTTGCTCAAGGAGTTGGCTTTGATAAAGAAGGCAGGGGCTATGTTTTAAGAAGAATTATGCGTCGTGCCTTAAGACATGGATATTTGTTAGGTCTTAAAAGAGCTTTTATGTATGAGCTTGTAGATGTAGTTTGTGAGTTAATGGGTGGGCATTATACTTACTTAAATGAAAAAAAAGAATTTATTAAAGAACAAATCAAACTAGAAGAAGAAAGATTTTTAAGCACTATTGAAAATGGTATAGAAATTTTTAATGAAGAACTTAAAAAAACTAAAGATATTTTTAGCGGTGAAGTAGCTTTTAAACTTTATGATACTTATGGTTTTCCGCTTGATTTAACCCAAGATATGCTAAGAGAAAAAAATCTTAGTATAGATGAGGCTAAATTTAATGAGCTTATGCAAGAACAAAAAGATAGAGCTAAGGCTTCTTGGAAAGGAAGCGGGGATAAAGCAGTTAGCGGGGACTTTAAAGTTTTATTAGAAAAATTTGGCAAAAATGCTTTTAGTGGCTATGAAAATTATGAAGAAAAAACTAAAATCATGGCTATTTTGGATGAAAATTTTAAAATCACAGCCGAAGCTAAGGCAGGAGATATAGCGTGGTTAATGCTTGAAAAAACTCCATTTTACGCAACAAGTGGAGGGCAAAGCGCTGATATAGGTTTTATCAATGAAAATGAGGTTTTAGATACGCAAAAATTCTTTGATATTAATCTTAGTCAAGTGAAATTAAAACAAGATCTTAAAACAAACGATGAAGTGTTAGCTTGCATAGATACTAAAAAAAGAGAGCAAATCGCAAGACATCATAGTGCGACACATTTATTACACCATGCTTTAAGAGAAATTCTTGGCTCACACATTAGCCAAGCAGGTTCTTTGGTAGAACACAATAAATTAAGATTTGACTTTACTCATCCAAAAGCCCTAAATAAAGAAGAATTAAAGCAAATAGAAGCTTTAGTAAACACTTACATCATACAAGCAAATGAAGCCAAAATTGAAATTTTAGCTTTAGATGAAGCTAAAAAAAGTGGTGCAATAGCTTTATTTAGTGAAAAATATCAAGAAAAAGTAAGAGTTTTAACCCTGGGAGCTAGCAAAGAGCTTTGCGGTGGTACTCATGTGAAAAATAGCTCTGAAATAGGAAGTTTTTACATCATCAAAGAAAGTGGTGTTAGTGCTGGGGTTAGAAGGATAGAAGCGGTGGTGAGCAAAGCTGCGCTTGATTATGTTAGTGAAAATTTGAAAGAGCTTAATCAAGCCAAAGAAGAGTTAAAAACTCAAGATATTTTAGGCTATGTAGCAAAATTAAAAAATGAAATAGCTAGTTTAAAAAATGAATTAAAAAATTCAAACAAAGCAGAATTAAGCTCTAAAGAACTAAATGGTATTCAATATTGTGTGCAAAAAATAGATAGTGGTGATATAAAAACCATGATAGATGAGTTTAAAAACAAATTTAACAAAGCTGTAATTTTACTTTTACAAGAAAAAGAAGGCAAAATCATCATCGCAGCAGGCGTTAAAGACACTTCGTTAAAAGCTGGTGTTTTGGTGAAAGAAATTGCACAAATGCTTGGTGGAAACGGTGGCGGTAGAGATGATTTTGCAACAGCTGGCGGTAAAGATACAAGTAAAATAGAACAAGCACTTGATCATGCTAGAAAAATTATAGAAGAAAGTCTTGCTTAATGCTTTATTTAGCTTCAAGTTCGCCTTCACGCGTTGCTTTATTAAAAGAAGCAAATATCGCTTTTGAGCAAATTATTATCGATTATGATGAGAGTTTAATAAAAAAAGATAATCCAAGCTCTTATGTGCAAAAAATTGTTTTAGAAAAAGAAAGACAATTTTTTACAAAATATCCTGACTTAAAAAATGTTTTATTTGCTGATAGCATAGTTTGTGCTCAAAATATCATTCTAACTAAAGCTAAAAGCGACAATGAAGCTTTTAATATGCTCAATTTACAAAGTGGTAAAAGCATTAGCATTTTAAGTGCAATGATTTTAGTTTTAGAAGATAAAAAGATTTTTAATCTTAGCAAGTGTGATTTGATCTTAGATAAATTTGATTTAAAAGATATGCAAGAATACATTGAGTCAAAACTTTATCAAGGTAAAGCCGGAGCTGTGATGTGTGAGGGATTTCATAAAAAATACATTAAAAAAATCATAGGTCATCAAAGTACAGCGCTAGGGCTTAATATAGAACTTTTGAAAGCATTTTTATGATAAAAATTTTAAAAATATTTCTTTATTTTTGTATAATGTGTGCGGTTGGAGTTTTTATATTTATTGCATATTTATTTTCTGATTCTGATTTAAATCAATACACTTTTAAAGATTATAAACCACCTCTTACAACACAAATTTTTGATAAAAATGGAAAATTAGTTGCAAATGTTTTCGAGCAACACCGCTTTTATGCTCCTTATGAAGAACTTCCACCAAGACTTATAGAAGCTTTGGTAGCCATTGAAGATACTAGCTTTTTTGAACATGGCGGGGTTAATATAGATGCAATTTTTAGAGCAGCTATTAAAATCATAAGAAGCGGTGGAAAAACTATGGAAGGAGCTTCCACTCTTACTCAACAATTCATAAAAAATACAGAATTAACTCCTGAGCGTACTTTGAGCAGAAAGCTAAAAGAAGCTTTGCTTGCATATAAGATAGAAAGTACTTTAACTAAAGAGCAAATTTTAGAAAGATATTTAAATTTCATCTTCTTTGGACATGGATATTATGGAGTAAAAACTGCTGCGCTTGGGTATTTTAGAAAAAATTTAGATGAGCTTAGCTTAAAAGAAATTGCCATTTTGGTAGGTATGCCAAAGGCTCCAAGTACTTATGATCCTACTAGACATTTAGATCTTTCTTTAGCTAGAGCAAATAGCGTAGTACAAAGGATGTATAATCTTGGTTGGATTTCTAAAGAAGAGTATGAAAACGCCTTAAAAGAAATTCCAAAAGTATATGATGATACTTTAACACAAAATGCAGCCCCTTATGTTACTCAAGAAGTTTTAAAACAACTAAGCGGGATTAAAGACTTAAAAAGTGGTGGCTATAAAATAGAGCTTGCCATTGATCTTGATGTACAAAATATTGCAAGAGAGGCCTTAAAATTTGGCTATGATGAAATAGTTAAAAGAGATAAAGATGCAAATTTAAGCACACTCAATGGAGCTATGATAGTAGCAAATCATCAAAATGGAGACATTTTAGCCTTAGTTGGCGGGGTAAATTATGCAAAAAGTAATTTCAACCGCGCCACTCAAAGCTTAAGACAACCGGGGAGTTCTTTTAAGCCTTTCTTATATCAAATTGCCATTGACATGGGCTATTCTCCTATGAGTAAGGTTGCTGATATTTCAAGAATTTTTGAAAGTGCTAAAAAAGATGAGAAAGATTGGAAACCTAAAAATTATGGTGGAAAATTTCTAGGACTCATAAGTTTAAAAGAAGCGCTAACTGGCTCAAGAAACCTAGCTACCATAAATTTAGCTCTTGCCCTAGGACTTGATGTAATCCACGATAAGCTTCAATTTATGGGCTTTGAAAACATACCAGTTGATTTATCTATAGTTTTGGGTAGCTTTGGAATTTCCATTTATGATTATGCTAAACTTTACACGGTATTTGGAAACTATGGTGTGCAAAAAGACTTATTACTCATTAAAAGAGTAATCGATAAAAATGATAAAATAGTAGTAGAATTTAATTCCGGAGAAAGAAAAATCAGCGAACCTGAACAAGCCTTTTTAGTCAATGATATGATGCAAAATGTTGTAAAAAAAGGCACTGGGCGTAATGCTAGAGTAGAAGGGATTGAAATAGCTGGAAAAACAGGCACTTCAAATAAAAGCATTGATGCGTGGTTTTGTGGCTTAACTCCTGAAATAGAAGCTATCATTTGGTATGGAAATGATGATAATAAGCCTATGAAACAAATAGAAGGTGGGGCAAGAACTGCTGCGCCGGTTTTTAAAGAATTTTTAACAAAATACTTAGAACTTTATCCTGATAGCGCTAGAAAATTTATCATCCCAAAAGGGGTTTATCAAGGAATTTATGAAAAACAAAGAGAGTACTACACCAATACTTCTCCATTTCCAAAAAACAACCCTGCTCTATCTGAAAATAATGAGGTAATTTTTTAAAAATATTTTTTATAAAATAATAAAAATTATCCTTCTATTTTCCTTTATATGTTTTAATATCACAAAATATATAAAGGATGCTTCATGAATATCACAAACGAACAATTATATAACAAAAGACGCCATTTTTTAAAACTAGGTGCTGGAGCTTTAGTTAGTTCAGCTTTAGTTCAATCTGAATTAATGGCATTAAATTTCTTTCCTGATCCTAACAATGAAAAATTAAATTTAAGTGAAGAAAAAATTGCAACTAATTATGTTAATTTTTATGAATTTTCTACTGATAAAAAAAGAGCTGTTGAGCTTGCAAAAAATTTCAACACAAATAATTGGAAAATAGAAGTTAGCGGGGAAGTTGAAGAACCTTTGACTTTAACCATGCAAGATTTATTGGCTTTTCCATTAGAAGAGAGAATTTATAGATTTCGCTGTGTTGAAACTTGGTCCATGGTGGTGCCTTGGGTTGGTTTTGAATTGCGTGCTTTAATAGAAAAATGTAAAGTTAAAAGTGAGGCTAAATTTATAAAATTTACCACTCTTTTTGATAAAAATCAATTTGCTGATCAAGCCTCATTTTTTCCAACTCTTGATTATCCTTATGTAGAGGGCTTAAGATTAGATGAGGCTATGCACCCACTAACACTTATGGCTGTGGGCATGTATAAAAAGCCTTTATTAGGACAAAATGGAGCACCGATTCGCCTTGTAGTTCCATGGAAGTATGGCTTTAAAAGTATAAAATCTATTGTAAAAATAGAATTTACCAAAGAACAACCTAAAAGCACATGGGAGTTAGCAAACCCTAGAGAATATGGATTTTATGCTAATGTTAATCCAAATGTCTCTCACCCAAGATGGTCTCAAGCAAACGAGCGTCCTTTGGGAGATTTTTTCACTAAGCCTACGCAAATGTTTAATGGCTATGAAAAAGAAGTAGCGCATTTGTATAAAGATATGGATTTAAAGGTTAATTTTTAATGAGCAAAAAAGTTTATAATATCAGTGGATTTTTAGCTTTTGTTTTAAGTATTGTTTTTAGTGTTTATCAAATCATGCAAGAATTTGATATTGTAAAATCTGTATATTTTTATAGTGGTGTATTTGGCTTAATCTTTTTTGGATTAAGCCTATTTTTTTCACTTTTAAAGTATAAACACACAAAAGATTACCCTAAATTTTTAGGTTTTTATGCATTTTTTTGGGTTTTGATTCACTTTTTTAATTACTTTGCTTTTAGTAAAAATTTAGATTTAATGCTTTTTTTCAAAGATACTTTTAGTAAAAATTTAGAATTTAGTGGTTTTATAAGCTTTTTTATACTCACACTTATGTTTATAAGCTCATTTAAGCTTTTTAAAAAATTAAGTAAGATAAGAAAACTTGGCTATTTTTGCTTTTTACTAGTATCTTGGCATTATTTTTTATCTGCAAAAATACCGCAAATTCCACATTTTTTAGCACTGAGCCTAGCTTTAATTTTCTTGTTTTTTAAATTATGGAATAATTACAAAAAAAGAAGAAGTAAATATTTACAAGCTCAATCATTATAAAAACATTTTATATTTTCCACAAACCCTCAACAGAGAGTTTGTGATTTAATCATCGTTTTTAATACTAATATAAACTAACGCTAAAAGCATATAGGTTACTAATCTAGTAGCATCAGGCAAACCATTCCAAGTTTTACTCATCCACATGCCAAACCACTCTGCAGCCACCACTTGAAAACCAAAAAACCATAACAAACAACAACAAGTTAAAGCAATGATTCCAAATTTTTTAGCTTCATGGAAAGTTTTTGCATCTAAATTTCTTGCTTTAAACATATCTAAAGCACCTTTTAAAGCAGTCAGCATAATAAAAGCTTCAAAACAAATAATAAAGATATAAGCAATATGATGGATCGTAGAATTTGTAATAGCCCTATAAATAATAGCATTACCTAAATAATCAGGCTTAGTATCCATACTCATAACATGTTTTACAAACTGAAAGTTTGAATTATAATCAGTTATATTACCAAAAACAACAATAGCAGCCAAAGAGGCAACGGTAAGCAAGATAATCATTTTAGAATATCTTATTACACTCATCATAGAAAAACTACAATTGCAATTCATTAAATACTCCTTTTTGTTAAAGTTATATTAATATAATACAACAAATATTAAATAAAACTGAAATATCTAACGCAATCTCAAAGAATTGACTACAACCGTTACCGAACTAAAACACATTGCTAAAGCTGCCAAATGCGGACTAAGACTTATAAATGGCACAAGACCTGCCGCAATGGGAATACATAAAGCATTGTAAACAAAAGCCCAAAAAAGATTAAGTTTGATGATATTTTTAGTTCTTTGAGAAAGCTCGAAACAATAAGCTATTAAAGATAAATCATCTTTTATCAAAATCAAATCTCCGCTTTTTTTAGCAAGCTCACTTGCTTTAGAAAAACTTATGCTTGCACTAGCTAAATTTAAAGCAGGAGCATCATTGATACCATCTCCTATAAAAAGAACTTTTTCTTTTTTGATTTTTTCTTTTATGAAATCAAGTTTTTGCTCAGGTTTTAAATCAGAATAATATTCATCAACATTAAGCTCATTTGCTATTTTAGTAACACTTTTTTTATTATCACCACTTAAAATAATACTTTTTATACCTTTTTGTTTTAAATTTGCTATCAAATTTTTAGCTTCATTTTTAAGTTCATTTTTTAAACAAACCCCGCCAAGACAAATATTATTTTTTGCAAAATACAAACATATAGGTGCTTGATCTTCAAATTCTTGCAAAAATTGCTTGCTTTTTTGTATATCAACACTATTTTCAAGCATTAATTTTTCATTGCCTATTAAATATTTATCATTATTTTCCTCATAAAGCAAACCACTACCCACTAAAACACTTAATTTTCCTTGTAAATTTAAATTTACATTCAATTCTTTAGTAAAAGCCTTTGCAATAGGATGTGAGCTTAAATTTTCAATTTGCGTGAGTTTTTGAAAATTTTCTTGAGTTAGATCATACCTATAAACACTTAAATCATCTTGACTTAAAGTGCCTGTTTTATCAAAAATAGCAAGTTTTATACTAGCTAAATTCTCTAATACCGCTGGATTTTTTACTAAGATAAAATTTCTTGCACCATTTGCTAAAGCACTAACTATGGCTATAGGGGTTGCTAAGCCCAAAGCGCAAGGACAAGAGATTAAAAGAGTGGCACAAGCATGTAAAAATGCTGCGTTGACTCCTTCTTTAAAATACCAAAAAACAAACACAAAAAGTGATAAAACAATAATACAAGCTACGAAATAAGCTGAAATTTTATTAGCTAAATTTGCTAAAGGTGTTTTGATATTGCCTGCTTTAAAAACAAGATCTTTAATTTGTTCTAATGAGCTTTCAATCGCCTTTTTACTAGCTTTAATCTTTAAGCTTCCATTAATCAACACACTTCCTGCTAGAATTTCATCATTTTGTTTTTTCAAAAGTGGTAAAAATTCTCCTGTTAAAAAACTCACATCAATCTCAGCCTCGCCTGCTATAATTACCCCATCAGCAACAACGCTTTCACCCTCTTTCACTAAAATCACATCATTTTCTTTTACAAAAGCACTAGGTATGCTTTTTATACTTGCATCTTCTAAGATTATATTAGCTTTTTTAATATCTATATTTTTTAATTTATTTTGATATTCTAAGGATTTAAATTTAGCCTTTTCTTCTAAGTATTTACCTAATAAAACAAAGCTTACAATCATCGCTCCGCCACTAAAATACAAATAACCATCTTTACTAAATACCTCAAAATACACAAAAAAAGAATATATAAAAGAAGTAAAAGCTCCTAAAGATATCAAGGTATTCATATCTAAATTTTTATGTTTTAATCCTTTAAGAGCGTGGATAAAAAAACCTTTTCCGCAATAAAAAATCGCTATCATAGATAAAAACATTTGAATTAAAGCAGAAACATTTCCTTGAACAAACATTTCAAAATACATCACAATAGAGCTTAAAATTATACTCATAATAAGCTTTGTTTTCATATTTTTAAGCTCTTTGAGTTTAAATTCGTATAAATTTTGTTCTTCGTGCAATATCTCAAAACCCAAAGCCTTAATTTTTTCTTTGATCTTTGCTTCTAAAGATAAATCTTTAAGCAAAAACACTCCACTAGAATTGACATAAGAAACACTTACATCTTCTACCCCATCAATTTTTGCACAAACTTTTTCTATAGCATTAGAGCAATTAACACAAGTCATATTGCCTATTTTTAACTTTAACTCATGCTTCATCTGTCTCAAAACCTAAATCTTGCAATTGTTTTTTAAACTCTTCAACTTGCTCTGCTTTTAAATCAATCTCTATGCTTTTATTTTCAACACTTATTTGCATAGCACCAAATTCATCTTCCAATGAAGCTTTGATTAAATTTACACAACTTTGACAATTAATATTTTTAGTTTTTATAATCATTTATTCTCCTTTTTCTCTGTATTCATATTTATGAGCGTGAAAAATTTTATTTTTTATAAATTTAAAACCCATTTTTTCATAAAGCATTTTTGCATTTATATTTTCATCTTCTACGATTAATGAAAGTTTTTTATCATTTTTCAAAGCTTCATCGAAGGCATATTCAATCAATTTCTTAGCAATACCTTTCCCTCTTGCCTTTTCATCCACGCAAATACTATCTAAATAAAACTCATTATCACATTCTTTTAAAACTTTTTCATTAATTCCTAAAAATTCTAAATGCTCATTTAAAGGCTTATCTAGCTCATCTGCCAAAGCCCCATCATAAAAACAAATCACACCTAAAATTTCATTATCTTCTTCATAAACATATATATTTTCATAGCTTAAACGATTATTTTCTTGAGTGAAGAAATTTTCTAAAACCTCTATGGCTTTTTGATGATCATTATAGCCACTAAGTTTATATATAAAATGATCCATTGCCAAAGCAAGCAATTGTATGCATTTTTTAACATCATCTTTCCTAGCTTTTCTGATCACTCTTTTGCTCCTTTAAAATCAAATTTAGACTTCTTAGTTTATACTTTTAACTTTAAAACAATATAAGAAAGAGAGAATTTATGGGAAGAGCGTTTGAATATCGCAGAGCCTCTAAAGAAGCAAGATGGGATAAAATGAGCAAACTTTTTCCAAAACTTGCAAAGGCTATACAAGTAGCAGCAAAAGAAGGCGGAGCTGATCCTGATATGAATCCAAAGCTTCGTAGTGCCATAGCTACTGCAAAAGCTAATAATATGCCAAAAGACAATATCGATGCAGCTATTAAAAGAGCAAGTGGAAAAGATAGTGCTGATATTAAAAATATCCACTATGAGGGAAAAGCAGCACATGGAGCTTTAATCATTGTTGAGTGTATGAGTGATAATCCTACACGCACAGTGGCTAATGTAAAAGCAATTTTTAGCAAAAATGGTGGAGAAATTTTACAAAATGGCTCTTTGACTTTTATGTTTTCACATAAAGCTGTTTTTCATCTTGAAAAATATGATGGAGATTTAGAAGAACTTGAACTTGAACTCATTGATGCAGGACTTGAAGAACTTGAGCAAAATGAAGAAGAATTACTAATTATAGGTGATTACACTGCTTTTGGTGAGCTTAGTAATGCCATAGAAAAAAAAGGCTTAGTGCTTAAAAAAGCAGGACTTGAATATCTTGCTAATAACCCTGTAAGCTTTAGCGAAGAGCAACTTCTTGATATTGAAAAATTGCTTGATAAATTAGAAGATGATGATGATGTACAAGCAGTTTATACCAACATAGAATAGGAGCAAAAAAAATGCTTAAAAAAATCGACACAAAAGATGCAAAAAAATACAATTTTGCTATCATTAGCACCGAAAAAGGTGATATGAAATTAGAATTATTTCCCGATGAAGCACCACAAACTGTATGCAATTTTGCCAACTTAGCCAATGAAGGTTTTTATGATGAGCTTGTTTTTCACCGCGTGATTCCAAATTTTGTAATACAAGGTGGTTGTCCTTATGGTATAGGTTCAGGTGGTCCTGGCTATGAGATAGAATGTGAATGTGACGATCAAAAACACAAACATTTAAGAGGTAGTTTATCTATGGCTCATGCTGGTAGAGATACAGGTGGTTCACAATTTTTTATTTGTCACAGCCCACAACCTCATTTAGATGGAGTGCATACTATCTTTGGACAAATCAATCCTGAAGACAAAGAAAGTTTAGAAGTACTAGATAGCATTAGAGCAGGAGATAAAATCAAAACTATCCAAATTTTAGAAAAACTTTAATTTTACATCTCCTTAAAATTGTGCTATGATTTTTTAAGGAGATTAGTTATGCATTTTATTTTTATTTGTATTCATCTTATCTGTGCTATATTTTTTATAGCCTATGTATTTTTTGATGTTTGTGTTTATTGCTTTGCTTATAAACACGAAAGCAAAGAAGATTGCGATAAAATTAAAAAAGCCTATACCAAGTCAAGTATTTTTATTTTTGCTAGTATTTTTATCTTACTTTTATTGAGTGGTTTTTATCTTTTAAGTTTTTATGAATTTAATTCTTTTTGGGATTTTTTTGCAAGCAATTTTGGAGTATTTTTATTTATCAAGCTTTTGCTACTAATAACAATGTTAGCTTTAACTTGTTATTCTTTGTTTTTTATAAAAATTTTAAAAAGAAAAGATCCTTTAAAATCTCACTTGATTGCATTGATTTTATGCATTTTAATAGTCATTTGTGCAAAAGCCATGCTATATTTTTAAAACATTAAAACTAAATTTATATCATTAGTTTAAAAAATTAAAGGGTGTTTATGCTTGGTGATATTATAGATTTTTTACTTACTCTTGCAAAAGATTGGGGTTATTGGGGGATTATCTTTCTTATGTTTATAGAAAGCTCCTTTTTTCCTTTTCCTAGTGAAGTAGTGATGATACCTGCTGGATATTTAGCCCATCAAAACGAACTTAACTTTTGGCTATGTCTACTTTGTGGGACTTTTGGAGCTCTTTTGGGTGCTTTATTAAATTATTACTTATGTTATTTTTTAGGGCGTAATGTTGTTTTAAAAATATGTAAATATTTTGGAGTTAATGAAACAAAATTTGCTCAGTTTGAAACCTTTTTCAATAAACATGGTGAAATATCAACATTTAGTGGTAGATTAATCCCTGGATTGCGTCAATACATTTCTTTACCTGCTGGACTTGCAAGAATGAATTTGAAAAAATTTATATTTTATACTAGTTTGGGAGCTGGAATTTGGTGTTTGATTTTACTTATATTAGGTTATATTTTAGGTAAAAATGAAGACTTACTTAAAGAATATCTACATTTTGTTATTATTGCTTGTATTATTTTTATAAGTATGCTTTTAGCAATTTATATTTATATACAAAAAAAGAAAAATCGCACTTAATTTTTTTAACTTCCTTAAATTACCTAGTGCATATATTTTTAATATTTTTACAAAAATATTTTAAATTTATAAGATTTTATATTTTAATTTTGATAAAATCTTTAAAAACTATTTTAAAGAATATTTATGCAAAAACCATCAATTCAAAATTTAACTAATTTTTTAATCGAATATATTAGCGTTTTTCTAAGTGCAGGAACTTACACAGCAAGAGTAGCAAAATGCGTTGGAAGGATAGCTAATGCGTATGGTTATGAAATTAATATGAATTTTTTCTTTCATCATACTACGCTAAATATTTTTGATAAAGATGATAACTCTATACAAAGAACCTACATCATACCTAACAAACACAATCATATTAATTTTAAACTTATTTTAGAACTTAGTGCATTAAGTTGGCAAATTCATGATCATAAATATAACCTAGAAGAAGCCAAAATTTCTCTTTTAAAACTCAAACAAACCAAAAGAAATCCTTTTTTAGCTAATTTATTTTTAGTTTCAGCAGCAAATTCGGCCTTTTGTAAGCTATTTGGGGGAGATTTTTATGGATGTTTATTTGTATTTTTAGCTACTTTGGTGGGTTTTAGTTTGAGAGTTTTACTCACTAGAATAAAAATTGATTTAAGAATTCAATATATTTTTTGCTCTTTTTTATCTTCTTTTATTGTGTTTTTTGGAGTGGATTTAAAGCTTATACAAGAAGCAAATATTGCTTTGGGTTCTAGTATCTTGTATTTAATACCTGGAGTTTATTTTATAAACTCAATTATAGATATTTTAAAAGATCACATACTTATGGGTTTTAGTCGTATTATTAGTGTGGCGATATTGGTATGCTGTATTGCTATTGGAATTTATACCACTCTTAGCATTAGTGACTTTAGAATTTTAAGATGATTGATTATTCTTCTATACTTTGGGATATGTTTTTTGCAGCTTTAACAGGATTTGGTTTTGCTTATGTGTGTAATCCGCCCTTTAAAACACTCATACTCTCAGCCATATTAGCCGCCATAGCACATGGTATGCGTTTTACTCTAATGGGGTATTTTGGCTTTCAAACTTTAGCTATTGCGACCTTTATAGCTTCTTTTAGCATAGGTTGTCTTGGTTTGTTTTTGGCTAAGATTTTTAAAACACCTGCTGAAATTATAGCTTTTCCTGCTCTTATCCCTATGATACCCGGAATTTACGCATACAAAGCTATATTGTATTTGATTTCTTTTATACGCTCAGAGGATATTGGCGAAAAAACTAATTTTTTGATTCATTTTTTTGATTATTTCTTTACAACACTTTCGGTAACATTAGCTCTAGCAGTAGGAGTAAGCATAACCTTGCTTTTATTTTTTGAACAAAGCTTTATGATGACAAGAAGTATTAAAAAAAGCAAAAATCACGATCAAAATTAATCGTGATTCATTTTATTCTTTGCCTCTATTCCCATGAGTGCAAAAGCTGTTTTAATACTCAAGGCACATATGGCAAAAAGTTTTAAAAGCTCATCTTCATTGCTTGAGCCAACAACTTTATTTTCATTATAAAATTTATGAAATAAAGAGGCTAAATTTTTTAAATAATCAGGAATTTTTTGCAAGGCTCTTGATTCGAATGCATCATTAAGTACTGCTTTTAAATTTAAGCTTTCAAACAAAAGATTCATACCATCTTCATTTAAACTCTCAAATTTAGCATATATAACATCATTTACACTCTTACCTGCTTTGGCAAATACTTGATGAATTCTCGCATGAGCATAATTAATATAATACACAGGATTAGAGCTATCTTCTTTTTTAAACTCATCTACATCAAATTCCAAATGCGTATCACATTTTTTACTGATAAAAATATATCTTAGCACATCACTACCAAGTTCTTCTAAAACATCGCCCATTAAAATGAAATTTCCTGCTCTTTTGCTCATCTTATAAGGCTCGCCATTTTTTAAGAGTGAAACCATTTGTGCTAAGATAATTTCAAGATTTTGACTATCATGACCTAAAAATTCCATAGCAGCTTTCATTCTAGCTATATAGCCGTGATGATCAGCTCCCCATATATTGATACACTTATCATAACCACGACTCATTTTATCTTTATGATAAACTATATCAGCAGCTAAATAAGTTCCTTTTCCATCATCTTTAATAATCACACGATCTTTTTCATCACCTTTAGCACTTGATGCAAGCCATATTTTACCATCTTGCTCATAAGTACCACCATGCTCTTTTAAGGCTTTTAAAGTATTTTCTAATTCACTATAATAGCTTGTTTCACTCACATAAGTATCAATAAATATCTTAGCATCGGCTAAATTTTGCTTAATAATTTTTAGCATTTTATCCTTAGCCCAAAGCGCTAATTGTGGAATATTTCCTTCTATAAAAAAATCTTTTTCAAATTCAGCAAAAGCCTCTTTTGCCACATCTATGATATATTCACCTTTATAATACTCATCAGGATATCGAACTTGCTCTTTTAAACAATGCTCTTTTACTGCAAGCAATATAGAAAGACCTAAAAGATAAATTTGATTACCCGCATCATTAACATAATATTCTGTATCAAATTTATATCCTAAATGTCTAGCAACCCTAGTTAAAGTATCACCAAAAATAGCCCCTCTAGCATGCCCTATGTGTAAAGGTCCTGTTGGATTTGCACTAACATATTCAAGTAAAAAACTCTGCTCTTTTTTTTCATCTTTTGCAAATTTTTCACTATCACTCAAAGCTTGCGTAGCCAAAGAATTTAAAAAAGCCTTTGAAAGCTTAAAATTTACATAACCATTTAAAGCCTCTACACTTTCAAAACAATCACAATCTTTTAACTTAGCAACAATATCATTAGCAATTATTACAGGGTTTTGCCTTAATTTTTTAGCTAAAGAAAAAGCCAAAGGTGTAGCAAAATGGGCTAGATTTTTATTTTTAGGATTTTCTAAGATAAAATCTCTTCCTAGTTTCTCTTTAATTTCTTTATAAACTAAAGTTTTCAACGTATCGCCTTAAGCTTTTTTTGTTTCTTCATTATTTTCTTTTACCAGCACATCTTTCTCGTTGATTTTTTCAATTTTTTGTGCATCTTCTTGAACGATTTTTTTATCATCATCAGTATTCATTTCATCTTTAAAAGTTTTAATACCTTTTCCTAAACCTTTAGCAAGCTCTGGAATTTTTTTAGCACCAAAAAGTAATACTACAATAAGTAATATGATTAACCATTGGGTTCCACTTGGCATATGCATTTTATTCTCCTTTATTCCATTGAATTTGAATTTGTTTTAAATCATGTTTTGTACTTTTTAATTTTGAAGCTTCAAAAACTGCTTCTAACTCCCTATAACTTTTTTCAAGATCATCATTGATGATTAAAAAATCATATCGATCCAAATAAGCCATTTCATCACTAGCATTTTCTAATCTTTTGCTAATATCTTCTATTTTATCAGTATTTCGCTTAAGCAATCTTTTTTCAAGTTCTTTTTTATCTTTAGTTGTGATAAATACAGAAGTAATATAATTAGGCATTTTTTCTTTAGCTATGCAAAAGCCTTGCACATCTATATCAAAAATGACACTTTTACCCTCTTGCAATGCTTTTTTTACAGGAATTAACGATGTACCATAGTAATTTTTATGCACTAAAGCCCATTCTAAAAAATCACCTTTTTCTATACCTTGTTTAAATTCTTCTTCACTGATAAAAAAATAATCTACTCCATTTTTTTCATTTTCTCTAGGAGCTCTTGTTGTACTAGAAATAGAAAAATAAATATTATCTTTTTCTTTAAAAAGTTTTTGAAGCAAGGTACTCTTACCTGCTCCACTTGGCCCTGAAATAATTAAAATTTGACCGCTCAATGTTTATCCTCATCAAAGCTTATATTGATGTTTATATTCATCTTCATACCTTTCAAGGCTGCCTTTAAAGTATCATCAGTAATACTTGAAGTAATGGTTTGAGCTATACTCTTACTAAGCTCATTTATCATTTCATCTTCTTGTAAATTTTCTATTTTTTCTTGAGTGCTTAATCTATTTTCTTCTTTCTTTTCTACAATAGCTGGAGCAAGCTCTTCGCCTAAAGCCAACATAATATCATTTTCATTTAAATTTGCAAACTCATCTTGTGTATCGTCTAAAATTTCGCTCATATTTTCCTCTATATTTTCCTCTAAATCAAAAGCTTGCGTATTTTCATTGTTATCTGTTTCTTGAGTGTCAAAATTTTGCATTAACTCCCCATCAAGACCATTAAATTCTTCATCAAGCTCATCAATAGCAGCCAATTCTTCTTTTATCTTATCTTGAGTACTTAGCTCTTCTTCTTCTAGTTGAAAATCATCTATACTTTCATTTTCAAATATTTCTTCAACCATAGGCTCATTTTCTTCTAAAGCCATTTTTTCTTCTTTTTCCTCACCAATAAATTGAGCATCCTCAGGCAAATCATCAAAGCTCATTTCTTTTTCACCTATCTCTTCAACCATAGGTAGTGTATCAAAAGAATCAAATTCAGCGAGGGTTTCTTCTATATTTTCTTCTATATTTTCTTCTATATTTTCTTCTATATTTTCTTCTATATTT